>NZ_JBYTBE010000001.1:0-213106 GCF_058788955.1 Roseateles sp. FW301-B2 | reverse complement strand
CTGGAGCGGGAGAAGAGTCTCGAACTCTCGACCTCAACCTTGGCAAGGTTGCGCTCTACCAACTGAGCTACTCCCGCATGGACTTCAACACACGACTCACAGGGCTTTGGCTTTCACCATCTACGCTGCGCTGTTTGCGCTGAAGCTCACATTCTATACCGGATTTTCTGTGTCGCGCAAGGGGTCTCGCGGATTTTCAATGCTTGAGTGCATCTCCACCCGCAACGGCCGCCGTCGCCGGCTCGGGCTTCGCAGCCTCCGCCGCCGCTTTCTCAGGAGCGACCGCGGTCACTTCCTCGTCGGGCAGAGGTTGAGGCGCCGCCTCCAGTGCCACTTCCAGCACACGGTCGATCCACTTCACCGGCACGATCTCGAGCTGGTTCTTGACGTTCTCGGGAATGTCTTGGAGATCCTTGACGTTTTCCTCGGGAATCATCACCGTCTTGATACCGCCGCGGTGCGCCGCCAACAGTTTCTCCTTCAAGCCGCCGATGGCCGTGACCTCGCCACGCAGGGTGATCTCGCCCGTCATCGCCACGTCGGCCCGCACCGGGATGCCGGTCAGCGCAGAGACAAAGGCGGTGGTCATGGCGATACCCGCGCTCGGGCCATCCTTGGGCGTGGCGCCGTCGGGCACGTGGATGTGCACGTCGCGCTTCTCGAAGGCCTCGTCCTTGATGCCCAGGCGGCGGGCACGTGAGCGCACCACCGTGCGTGCGGCCTCGACCGACTCCTTCATCACATCGCCCAGCGAGCCGGTGCGGATGATGTTGCCCTTGCCAGGCATGGCGGTGGCTTCGATGGTCAGCAGATCGCCGCCCACCTCGGTCCAGGCCAGGCCGACGACCTGACCCACTTGGTTCTTCTTCTCGGCGCGGCCAAAGTCGTACTTGCGCACACCCAGGAAGTCGTTCAGGTTGTCCTCGTTGACGAGCACCTTGCCCTCGTAGGTCTTGAGCGCCAGGCCCTTCACCACCTTGCGGCAGATCTTGGAGATCTCGCGTTCCAGCGAGCGCACGCCAGCCTCACGGGTGTAGTAGCGAATGATGCCGCGGATCGCCGATTCGGCGACCTCCATCTCTTCGTCCTTCACGCCGTTGTTGCCACGCTGCTTGGGCAGCAGATAGCGCTGGGCGATGTTGACCTTCTCGTCCTCGGTGTAGCCAGAGAGGCGAATCACTTCCATCCGGTCCAGCAGGGCCGGCGGGATGTTCATCGAGTTCGAGGTCGCCACGAACATCACGTCCGAGAGATCGAAGTCGACCTCGACGTAATGGTCGCCAAAGGTGTGGTTCTGTTCGGGATCCAGCACCTCCAGCAGGGCCGAAGAGGGATCGCCGCGGAAATCCATGCCCAGCTTGTCGATCTCGTCCAGCAGGAAGAGCGGGTTGCGCGTGCCGACCTTGGACAGGCTCTGCAGCACCTTGCCCGGCATCGAGCCGATATAGGTGCGACGGTGACCACGGATCTCGGCCTCGTCGCGCACGCCACCTAGGGCCATGCGCACGAACTTGCGGCCGGTTGCACGTGCCACCGACTGGCCGAGCGAGGTCTTGCCCACGCCCGGGGGGCCCACCAGGCAGAGGATGGGCGCCTTGACCTTGTCGACGCGCTGCTGCACCGCCAAGTACTCGAGGATGCGGTCCTTGACCTTCTCCAACCCGTAATGGTCTTCGTTCAGCACGTTCTCGGCATTCGCCAGGTCGTGCTTGATCTTGGTCTTCTTGCTCCAGGGCAGGTTGACCAGGGTCTCGATGTAGTTGCGCACCACCGTGGCTTCGGCCGACATCGGCGACATCAGCTTGAGCTTCTTCAGCTCGGCATCGGCCTTCTTGCGTGCTTCCTTGGGCATGCGAGCAGCCTGGATCTTCTTGTCCAGCTCCTCCATGTCGGCACCGTCTTCGCCGTCGCCCAGTTCCTTCTGGATCGCCTTGACCTGCTCGTTCAGGTAGTACTCGCGCTGGCTCTTCTCCATCTGGCGCTTGACGCGGCCACGGATGCGCTTTTCCACCTGCAGGATGTCGACCTCGTGCTCAAGCAGGTCGAGCAGCTTCTCCAGGCGCTTGGCCACGTCCGACAGGTCCAGCACCGACTGCTTGGCGTCGAGCTTGAGCGGCAGATGCGCGGCAATGGTGTCGGCCAGGCGGCCGGCATCGTCGATGCCACCGATGGAGGTGAGGATCTCGGGCGGGATCTTCTTGTTCAGCTTGACGTATTGGTCAAACTGCTGGGTCACCGCACGACGCAGCGCCTCCACCTCGGGCTTGGTGTCGGCCTCGGGCGGGATGGGCAGCACCTCGGCGACGAAATGCTCTTCCGTCTCGGTGATGCTTTGCGTGGTGGCGCGCTGCAGGCCCTCGACCAGCACCTTCACGGTGCCATCGGGCAGCTTGAGCATTTGCAGGATGCTGGAGACACAGCCCACCTCGAACATATCGTCCGACTTGGGCTCGTCCTTGCCGGCAGCCTTCTGCGCCACCAGCATGATCTGGCGGCCGGCTTCCATGGCTGCTTCCAATGCCTTGATGGACTTGGGGCGGCCGACGAACAGGGGAATCACCATGTGCGGGAACACCACCACATCGCGCAGCGGCAGCAGCGGCAAGGTGATCGGTTCTGCAGGCAGGATGGGATGACCGGACATAGAAACCTCTCTTTCTCAGACCCATCTAGGGCCTGAGGGGGCTATTACAAGATGCGCGTGCGCTGCTGGATCGCACGAATACCCGGTCAGGCGCTGGCCTTGGCCTGCTCGCGGTAAACGAGCAGCGGCTTCGCGTCTTCTTCGATGTTGTGCTCGTCGAGCACAACCTTGGCCACGCCATCGAGGGCGGGCAATTCGAACATGGTGTCGATGAGCGAATGCTCCATGATGGAGCGCAGGCCGCGCGCACCGGTCTTGCGGGCCAGCGCCTTGCGGGCAATGGCCATCAGCGCCGATGGACGGATCTCGAGTTCGACGCCATCCATCGCAAACAGCTGCTGGTACTGCTTGATCAACGCGTTCTTGGGCTCGGTGAGGATCTGCACCAGGGCATCCTCACTCAGCTCGCCCAGGGTGGCGACCACCGGCAGGCGGCCCACCAACTCGGGGATCAGGCCGAACTTGATCAGATCCTCGGGCTCCACCTCGCGGAACACCTCGGAGACGCGGCGCTCGCTCTTGGTCTTGACGGTGGCACCAAAGCCGATGCCGGACTTCTCCGAACGGTTCTGGATGACCTTCTCCAGGCCGTCAAAGGCACCGCCGCAGATGAAGAGGATGTTGGTGGTGTCGATCTGCAGGAAGTCCTGGTTCGGATGCTTGCGCCCGCCCTGCGGCGGCACCGAGGCCATCGTGCCTTCCACCAGCTTCAGCAAGGCCTGCTGCACGCCCTCACCCGAGACGTCACGGGTGATGGAGGGGTTGTCGGCCTTGCGCGAGATCTTGTCGATCTCGTCGATGTAGACGATGCCGCGCTGGGCCCGCTCTACGTCGTAATTGCAGTTCTGCAGCAGCTTCTGGATGATGTTCTCGACGTCCTCGCCCACATAACCGGCTTCGGTCAGCGTGGTGGCATCGGCGATCACGAACGGCACATTCAAGAGACGTGCCAGCGTCTGGGCCAGCAAGGTCTTGCCGGAACCGGTGGGACCGATCAAGAGGATATTGCTCTTGGACAGCTCGACCGAGTCCTTGTTGCCGCCCATGTGGCGCAGGCGCTTGTAGTGGTTGTAGACCGCCACCGACAGCGTGCGCTTGGCCACATCCTGGCCGATCACATACTGATCCAGGCTGGCCTTGATCTCGCTGGGTACGGGCAGGTCGGACTTGCTGGCGCGGGTTTGCGCGGAGTCGGCCGGGACTTCGTCGCGGATGATGTCATTGCAGAGCTCGATGCACTCGTCGCAAATGAACACCGACGGGCCAGCGATCAGCTTCTTCACCTCGTGCTGGCTCTTGCCGCAGAAGGAGCAGTACAGAACTTTCTCGCTGGAATTGCCTTTTTTCTCGGCCATGGATCTGCTTGGGTTTCATTCAGGCGTCACTGCCTGAACTGATGATAGTTCAAATGCGGCCGGGGCCCTTTTGTCAATAAGGGCCCCGTTCTTGCGCCAGTTGCCCCGGCGGCGGCGCTCAGGCGCGTTTTTCGATCACTTGATCGATCAGGCCATAGGTCGCGGCCTCGGCCGCCGACATGAAATAGTCGCGCTCGGTGTCGAGCTGGATCTTTTCCAGGCTCTGACCGGTGCGCTCGGCCAGGATGCGATTCAATTGCTCGCGGGTCTTGAGGATCTCACGCGCATGGATCTCGATGTCCGTGGCCTGCCCCTGGGCACCGCCCAGCGGCTGGTGGATCATGATCTTGGAGTTGGGCAGCGCGAAGCGCTTGCCCTTGGCACCCGCGGCCAGCAGGAAGGCGCCCATGCTAGCGGCCATGCCCATGCACAGGGTCGACACCGGGGGCTTGATGAACTGCATGGTGTCGAAGATCGACATGCCCGCCGAGACGCTGCCGCCGGGCGAGTTGATGTAGAGGAAGATCTCCTTGTCGGGGTTCTCGCTCTCCAGGAACAGCAACTGCGCCACCACCAGGTTGGCCACCGCGTCATTCACCGGCCCGACCAGGAAGACGATGCGCTCGCGCAGCAGGCGGCTGTAGATGTCGTAGGCACGCTCACCACGGCCCGATTGTTCGATGACGATGGGCACCATGCCCAGATTGCTCGTTTCCAGCGCGCTCATGAAGAATCCTTGAAACATGCGTGTAGCGTTGAGGTGGGCCGATTATGTCGCCCTCGGCACGACCTCGCTGCGGGAATGAAAAAGGCGTCGGCCTTGCGGCACGACGCCTTGCTCGGAAGAGCCTGGCTCAGCCAGCTCAGCCGGCCGTGGCCATCAGCTCGTCGAAGGGCAAAGCCTTGTCGGTGACCTTGGCATTGGCCAGCACGAAGTCGGTGACGTTGTTTTCGATCACAACCGCTTCCACTTCGGCCAGACGCTGACGATCGCTCAGATACCAGCGCACCACTTCGGCGGGCTTCTCGTAGCTTTGCGACAGTTCTTCGATGTGTGCCTGCAGCTGCTCGGGCTTGGCTTGCAGATTGTTGGCGCGCACCAGCTCGGCCACCACCAGGCCCAGGCGCACACGGCGCTCGGCTTGGGGTTGGAAGATTTCGGCGGGGATCGGCGCCTTCTCGGCATCCTTCACGCCACGCTTCTTCAGGTCTTCGCGGGCACCGGCAACCAGGCGCTCCGTCTCGCTGGCGATCAGTGCCTTGGGCACGTCCAGCTCGGCCACCGCCACCACGGCGTCCATCACGGCGCCCTTGTTGCGAGCCAGCACGCGGAACTTTACTTCGCGCTCAAGGTTCTTCTTGATGTCAGCACGCAGCGCTTCCACCGTGGCTTCCTTGATGCCCAGGGACTTGGCAAAAGCCTCGTTCACTTCGGGCAAATGCTGGGCTTCGATCCTCTTAACCGTGACCAGGAAGTCGGCTTCCTTGCCGGCCACATCCTTGCCGTGATAGTCCTCGGGGAAGGCGAGCGGGAAGGTCTTGGACTCGCCAGCCTTCATGCCGCGCACGGCCTTCTCGAAGGCCTCAAGCATCTGGCCTTCGCCGATCAGGAACTGGAAGCCTTCGGCCTTGCCGCCGGCGAAGGTCTCGCCGTCGATCTTGCCTTCGAAGTCGATGGTCACGCGATCGCCTTCGGCGGCCACGTCAGCGGCGGCGCGTTGAGCAAACGTGCGACGCTGCTTGCGCAGGATCTCGACGGTCTTGTCGATCGCCTCTTCGGTCACCTCGCTGGTGACGCGCTCGACCTCGGCGGCCGACAGATCACCCAGCTTGACTTCCGGGTAGATCTCGAAGGTGGCGTCGAAGGCCATCGTGCCTTCGGGTGCTTCGTCCTTCTGGGCGATGCTGGGAGCGCCGGCAACACGCAGCTGGGCTTCGTTGGCGGCTTGCGAGAAGGCCTGACCGAGCTTGTCGTTCATGACTTCGTACTGGACCGAGTAGCCGTAGCGCTGGGCCACGACGCTCATCGGCACCTTGCCGGGGCGGAAGCCGTCGGCCTTGACGGTGCGGGCCAGCTTCTTGAGACGGGATTCGACTTCGCTGTTGATGTCAGCGGCCGCCAGCGTGAGCGTGATGCGGCGTTCGAGCTTTTCGAGGGTTTCGACGGTGACAGCCATATGTGACTCTGAATGTGACTCTGAAAATTGACCTGGTGCGCGGGGCCGGACTCGAACCGGCACGCCCGTGAAGGCGTCAGGACCTAAACCTGGTGCGTCTACCAATTTCGCCACCCGCGCGAGTGGATTCAGAGTTGCCTCGATCTTTCTGATCGCGGCAGCCCTGTGGCGATGCGGCAAACCGGAGATTGTAGCCGGTAGATTAGGCAAAAACCGGCGCGCCATCCACCCAAGGGTTTTGGAGCGCGCCGGCGCGGACGCAGCCGGCGCTCAGGACTCCAGCTTGGAGGGCATGAATCGCGAGGCGGCGGCCGGGCGCTGCACCCGGAACCAGGCCGCGTACATGGCCGGCAGCGCCAGCAGAGTGAGCGCCGTGGCCACGATCAGGCCACCCATGATGGCCACGGCCATCGGCCCCCAGAACACGCTGCGCGACAGCGGCACCATCGCCAGCACGGCGGCGGCGGCCGTCAGCACAATAGGACGGAAGCGTCGCACCGCCGACTCGACAATCGCCGACCAGGCGGGCACGCCACGCTCGCGGTCCTGCTCGATCTGGTCGATCAGGATCACCGAGTTGCGCATGATCATGCCCATCAAGGCGATCACGCCCAGCAGGGCAACGAAGCCGAAGGGCCGGTTCAGCAGCAACAGCGCGCCGGCCACGCCGGCAATGCCCAGGGGTCCGGTCAGGAACACCAGCATGGCGCGCGAGAAACTCTGCAGCTGCAGCATCAGCAGGGTGAAGGTGATGAACAGCATCATCGGTACGCCGGCAGCGATGGAGCCCTGGCCCTTGCTGCTCTCCTCGACCGCACCGGCCACTTCGATGCGATAGCCGGGCGGCATCTTGGCCTGCAGCTCCTTCAGTGCCGGCCAGACTTGCGCCGTCACCGTGGCGCCTTGCAAGCCCTCGGCCACGTCGCCCTGCACCGTGACAGCGAAACTGCGCCCCTCGCGCCACAGCACGCCGGGCTCCCATTCAAAGCGCACCTTGGCGATCTGCGTCAGCGGTACCGCACGGCCGCTGGCGGTGGGCAGGTAGGCGCTGCCCAGATCGGTGATGGCATTGCGCTCCTCGGCAGGCTGGCGCACCACGATATCGATCAGGCGGTCGGCCTCGCGGTACTGCCCCACCGTGACGCCGGACAGCATCACCCGCGAAGCCTGCGCGATGCTCTGGCTCGTCACACCCAATGCACGCGCCTTGTCCTGATCCACCTCCAGCTTCAGTGTCTTGACCGACTCGTTCCAGTTGTCGTTCACACCCCGCATATTCGGGTTGGCGCGCAAGATCTCCTTGGCCTGATCGGCCCAGCGGCGCACTTCCTTGGCATCCTCACCCGCCACCCGGAATTGCACCGGGTAGGGCACGGGCGGCCCATTGGGCAGCAGCTTGACGCGCGTGCGCGCTTCCGGGAACTCCTTGGCCAGCAACTCCGGCAAGCGCTTGCGCAGGCTCTCGCGCTCCTGCAAGTCGCGCGGAATCAGAATGGACTGGCTGACGTTGGCCTGAGGAAAAATTTGGTCCAGCGGCAAATAGAAGCGCGGCACACCACTGCCAACCCAGGTGCTGACCGCGTCGACGCCCGGCTCCTTGAGCATGCGCGCCTCGAAGCGCTTGGCAAGCTCATGGCTTTGCTCGATCGTTGTGCCCTCGGGCAACCAGAGGTCCACCAGCACCTCCGGCCGGCTGGAGTCCGGGAAGAATTGCTGCTGCACGCGGCCCATGCCCACCAAGCCCAGCACGAACAAGGCCACCGTCATCGCAATGGCCTTCCAGCGGTTCTCGACACACCAACGAACCATCGCGCGGAAGCGGTTGTAGAACGGCGTGTCAAAGAGTTCGTGCGCCTCCCCGCCGTTGTGCGCCCGACTTTTCAGCAAGATGGCGCCCAGATACGGAACGAAATAGACGGACACCACCCAGGAGATCATCAGCGAGGCCGCCGTCACCGCAAAGATCGCGAAGGTGTATTCGCCGGTGGAGGACTTGGCCAGGCCGATGGGCAAGAAGCCCACCGCGGTGATCAAGGTGCCGGTCAGCATCGGCATGGCGGTGACCTCGTAGGCAAAGGTCGCCGCATGCATCTTGTCGTAGCCCTCCTCGAGCTTGCGCACCATCATCTCCACCGCAATGATGGCGTCGTCAACCAGCAAGCCCAGCGCAATGATGAGCGAGCCCAGCGAGATCTTGTGCAGCCCCACGCCCCAATAGAACATCGTCACGAAGGTGATCGCCAACACCAGCGGGATGGTGATGGCCACCACCAGTCCGGGCCAGACGTCGATGCGCAGCGGCCGGGTATGCAGGCCCAAGGCGATGAAGCTGACGGCCAGCACGATCACCACCGCCTCGATCAAGACCTGTACGAATTCATTGACCGAGCGTGCCACTGCCTGCGGCTGGTCCTGGATCTGGCTGAGTTCGATGCCGGCGGGCAAATACGCCTTGATGCGCTCGTTGGCCTTTCGCAAGGCCTTGCCCAGCGCAATGATGTCGCCTCCCTTGGACATCGACACACCCAGCGCCAGCACCTGCTTCCCCTGGTGACGCACCATCACCGACGGCGGATCGACAAAAGCGCGATTGATTTCGGCAATGTCCCCCAGGCGCAAACTGCTGGCCGTGGCGGTCTGTGGATTGATGGCCCGGATGGGCATGGCGCGCAAGGCCGCCACTGAGTTCAGCTGCCCCTCCACGCGCACCTGCAGATTGTTGCTGCCGGCATCGAGGACGCCCGCCCCCTCCATCGCATTCTGTGCACCCAGCTGGGCCAGCACCTGGTTGAAATCCACCCCCAACTCGGCCAGGCGCTTTTGCGAGACCTCGATGAAGAGCTTCTCGGCCTGCACGCCAAAAAGCTCCACCTTGGCCACGTCGGGCACCTTGAGCAGTTCGGAGCGCACCCGTTCGGCCTGCTGGCGCAACTCCTCATTGCTGAAGCCATCCGCCGACAGCGCGAATATCGAGCCATAGACGTCGCCAAACTCGTCGTTGAAGACGGGGCCGAGAACGCCCTGCGGCAGGGTTGGCCGCATATCACCGATCTTTTTGCGCGCCGTGTACCAGAGGTTGGTCACCTCATGCGGCGGCGTGCTGTCCTTGACCTGGAAGATCGTCAGCGATTCACCCGGCTTGGTGTAGCTGCGGATCTTGTCGGCATGCGGCACTTCTTGCAGGGTCTTCTCGATCTTGTCGGTGACCTGCTCGGCCATTTGCAAGGCGGTCGCACCGGGCCAGAAGGCCTGCACCACCATGGCACGAAATGTGAAGGGAGGATCCTCGTCCTGCCCGAGCTGAAAGTAGGCTGCGAAGCCCATCACCATCAGCACCACCATGAGGTAGCGTGTCAATGCCGGATGCTCGAGAGCCCAGCGCGAAAGATTGAAACCGCTGCGTGTCGACGTGCTGCTCATGCGATCCTCGCTCGGCTCAATGCGAGGCCGCGCTGGCGGCAGTCGTATTGCTACCGGGCTGGTAGCGGCGCACCTTCTGACCGGGGCTCAGCACGTGCACACCTGCCACCACCACCTCGTCGCCGGGCTTGAGCCCATCGGACACGACCACCTCGTTGCCATCGGCACCAGCGACCTGCACAACCCGCGGCTTCACCGTCATGCTGGCAGGTTCCAGCAGCCATACGGAGGTGTGACCCTGCTGCTCCAGCACCGCACTGAGCGGCAGCTTGATGACCTTTGCCAGCGACGGCGTCTGCAGCAGCACCGTCGCCGTCTGCCCCAGCTTGACGTCCAGCTTGCCCACATCAGCCTTGGCCTGGAAGGTGCGCGTGACGGGATCGGCCGCGGCCGCCAGCTCGCGCAGGCTGATGTCCCTGGGCTGCTGGCCCTCGCCCCAGAGGCGCACCTTGAAAGCGCCCGGCACCGCCGTGGCGGCGCGCAGCAGGCTCACCTGATCCTCGGGCACCGAGAACACCACGTCGCGCGGGCCGTCATGGGCAATGCGCACGATGGGCGTGCCCGGCCCCACCACCATGCCTGGCTCAGCATCCACGCCGGTAATCACGCCGGCGGTGTCGGCCACCAGCATGGCGTAGGCCGCCTGATTGGTTTGCACACCGGCTTGCGCGCGCGCCTGCTCCAATTGCGCTTGCGCGGCCTTGAAGGCGCTGTCGCGGCGCTCCAGTTCGGCCGCGCTGATGAAGCCCTGGTCCTTCAGCTCGATGAAACGTCGATAGTCGGCGCCCAGCTGATCGCGGTTCACCCGCGCGGCAAGCACCGCCGCCTTGGCAGCCTCCTGGGCCAGCACCAGATCCTGCGCGTCCAGCTGCGCCAGCACTTGGCCGGGCCTGACCACGTCGCCCAGATTCACACGCCGCTGCAAGAGCTTGCCGCCAACGCGAAAAGACAGTCGCGACTCGGTGCGCGCACGGATCTCGGCCGCGTATTCGCGCGTACCACCCGCCGAGTCACTGGCCAGCACCAGGGTGCGGACGGCGCGCTCCGGCTCCGGTGCTTGCGCAGGCTTGCTGCAGCCGACCACCAACAAGGCGCCAAGCACCGACAAGGACAGACGCGAGAAGACTTGGGGCATGAACCACCTCGGCAAAGGGGCCGCTCGCGCCGGCGCAGGGTCTTGCGCCCGGGCGACAAAGCATGCCCCGAAGTAACTGACTAACCGGTCAGTAATGTATGCAGACGCCCTCGGGCTGTCAAACCCGCAAGGTCGCGAATTCGGCCGCCGCTCGACAACAAAGCATTCGCAAAACACACACAATCTGGCCCGTGAGCATAGAACACTACGAAAACTTCCCGGTCGCCTCCTGGCTGTGCCCGCCAGCGCTGCGGCCGGCCGTGACAGCGATCTACCATTTCGCCCGCACCGCCGACGATCTGGCCGACGAAGGCGAGGCGACGACCGAGCAGCGCCAACAGGCGCTGCGGGCGTACCGCAGCGATCTCCATGCCGTCGCGGCCGGCATCGCGCCCTCGACACGCTGGCGAGCGCAGGTGTTCGAACCCCTGGGCACGGTCTTTCATGCATATCGACTGCCCTTGCGCCTGCTTGACGATTTGCTGGACGCGTTTGAGCAGGACCTGGTGAAAACGCGCTACGCCGACCGCGCCGAGCTGCTGGACTACTGCCGCCGCTCCGCCAACCCGGTCGGGCGCCTGCTGCTGCATCTCTACGGCATCGACGATGCCGCCGCGCTGCGGCGCTCGGACGCCATCTGCACCAGCCTGCAGCTGATCAACTTCTGGCAGGACATGAGCCGCGACGGCCCGGTCGGGCGCTGCTACGCGCCGAGCCCGGATCTGCAGCGCCACGGCTTGACGGCCGACGACCTGCTCGCCTGCCAGGACGGCCCGGCCGCCCGCGCGCTGTTGCGTGAACTCTGCGCCTGGGCCGAAGGCCTGATGCGCGAGGGGGCGCCGCTGGTGCACCAGCTGCCCGGGCGGGCCGGCTGGGAGCTCAGGCTGGTGGTGCAAGGCGGCCTGCGCATTCTTGAGAGAATCCGCGCCATGGAATTTGCAACCCTCAGCGCGCGCCCCCATCTGGGCGCGCAAGACCTGGCCCCGATGCTGTGGCGCGCCCTGCGCATGACGCCCGCGCGCCTGGCGCGCCAAGCGCAACACGCGGAGGCCGCGTGAGCCCCGAGCAGTACGTGCAGGAAAAGGCCGCCGGCAGCGGCTCCAGCTTCTACTACGCCTTTCTGTTCCTGCCCGCGCCGCGCCGCGCCGCCATCACGGCCTTCTACGCGTTCTGCCGCGAGATCGACGATGTGGTGGACGAGACGCAGGACGCCGGCGTGGCCGCCACCAAGCTGGCCTGGTGGCGCAAGGAGGCGATGGCCGCCTTTGCGGGGCAGCCTCAGCATCCGGTGATGCGCGCGCTCATGCCGCATTGCCCTGTCTACGACATCCGGCTGGAACATTTGATGGCGGTCATCGAGGGTTGCCAGATGGATCTGGACCAGAGCCGCTTTCTCGACTATCCGGGCCTGCAGCGCTACTGCCATCTGGTGGCCGGCGTGGTGGGCGAAGTCGCCTCGGCCATCTTTGGCCGCAGCGAGCCGCAGACGGTGGCCTACGCCCACAAGCTGGGCCTGGCCATGCAGCTCACCAACATCATCCGCGACGTCGGCGACGACGCGCGCCGTGGCCGCATCTACCTGCCGATCTCGGAGCTGCAGCAGTTCGACGTCAAGGCGCACGAGATCCTGCTGAGGCAGGCGCCCTGGGGCTATAGCGAGCGCTTCAGCCGCCTGATGGCCTTCCAGGCCGAACGCGCACATCGCCTATACGACGAGGCCTTCGCGCTGCTGCCCGAGGCCGACCGCCAGGCCCAGAAGCCCGGCATCATGATGGCCAATATCTACCGCGCCCTGCTGCGTGAAATCGAGGCCGAGCGCTTCCAGGTGCTGCACCAGCGCATCTCGCTGACGCCGTTGCGCAAGCTCTGGATCGCGATGCGCACCAACTGGCGCGGTCGTTGATGGCCGACCGCACGCGCCTGGCGGTGATAGGCGGAGGCTGGGCCGGTCTGGCGGCGGCCGTCGAGGCCTGCCAGGCCGGCGCCGAAGTCACGCTGTTCGAGATGGCCAGCGCGCCGGGGGGGCGTGCACGCACGGTCAGCGCCGGCGCGCACGCGCTCGACAACGGCCAGCACATCCTGATCGGCGCCTACAGCGCCAGCCTGTCCCTGCTGCGGACCCTGGGCGTGGACCCCGCCATGGCGCTGCTGCGCCTGCCGCTGCAACTGCGCTACCCCGAGCATGCCGGGCTGCAGCTGCGCGCCGGCCATCCGGTGCCGAGCTTCGCCCTCGCGGTGCTGCGCCATGCAGGCTGGCCGTGGCGGGCGCGGCTCTCGCTGCTGAGGCATTGCACGGCCTGGGCGCTGCGGCGCTTCGAGTGCCCGGAGGCGCTCAGCGTGGCCGAACTCTGCATGGGCCTGGCCGACGAAGTCCGTGCGGATCTGGTCTGGCCGCTGTGCGTGGCGGCATTGAATACGCCGGCGGAGCGCGCTAGCGCGCGCGTGTTCCTGCGTGTGCTGCGCGACGCCTTGTTCAGCGGCCCCGGCTCGGCCGATCTGCTGCTGCCGCGCCTGGGCCTGAGCGATCTGTTGGCACACCCGGCCGCGGCCTGGCTGAGCGGCCATGGCGCAAGGCTGCGCATGTCGCAGCGCGTCGAGGCCCTGCACGCCAGTGATGCGGGCGCTTGGCTGGTCGATGGAGAGCGCTTCGACGCCGTGGTGCTGGCCTGCAGCAGCGTGGAGGCGGCACGCCTGACGCAAGACCTGGCCCCAGGCTGGAGCGGGCTCGCCCGGGCACTGCGCTTTGAGCCCATCGTCACCGTTTACCTGGAAAGCCCGGGCTCGGCCCTGCCCTCGCCCATGCTGGCGCTGCGCGAGGGCCCGGCCGACCCGGCGCAGTTCGCGTTCGACCTGGGCCAACTGGACCCGCGGCGCAGCGGGCAGTTCAGCCTGGTCGTCAGCGGCGCGGCGGCATGGACCGCACGCGGCCTGGACGCCTGCGCGACCGCGTGCCTTCAACAGGCGCAAGGTCAACTCCGCTGGGCCAGCACGCCGCGCCTGCTGCGCGTCTTGGCCGAGAAACGCGCCACGTTTGCCTGCACCCCCGGCCTGGCGCGCCCCGGTAGCGCGATTGCGCCCGGCCTCTATGCGGCGGGCGACTATGTCGACGGCCCCTACCCCGCCACCCTGGAGGGCGCGGTGCGCGCGGGCATGGCCGCAGCGCGTCAAGCGTTGCCGCGCAGCGCCAGCCGCTAATTTCGCGATGTAAAAACGGGGCAATTCCCGCACAATGAAGCCATGAAGCAAAAAGAGGCTCAGACACCCGCGATTCAAGTCCTGGAACGAACGTTTGCACTGCTGGATGTCCTGGCCAGCCAGCAGGATCCGGTCTCGCTAAAACAGATCAGCGAAACCACCGGACTGCATCCCTCCACCGCCCACCGCATACTGAACGATCTGGCGATCGGCCGTTTCGTCGACCGGCCCGAGGCCGGCAGCTATCGACTGGGCATGCGCCTGCTCGAACTGGGCAATCTGGTGAAGGCGCGCCTGGATGTGCGCGATGCCGCCATCGGGCCGATGCGCGAGCTGCACAAGCTGACCCACCAGCCCGTCAACCTGTCGGTCCGCCAGGGCGATGAGATCGTCTATATCGAGCGCACCTATTCCGAACGCTCGGGCATGCAGGTGGTGCGCGCCGTGGGCGGCCGCGCACCCTTGCATCTGACCTCGGTCGGCAAACTCTTCCTAGCCAGCGATGATCCGCAGCGGGTGCGTGCCTACGCCACCCGCACCGGGCTGGCCGGCCACACCCGCAACAGCATCACCGACATCCAGGCCCTGGAACGCGAAATGGCGCTGGTGCGCCAGCGCGGCGTGGCACGCGACGACGAGGAGCTGGAGCTGGGGGTGCGCTGCATGGCCGCCGCCATCTACGACGACCAGGGCAAGCTCATCGCCGGCCTGTCGATCTCGGCGCCGGCGGACCGGCTCGAAGAGGCCTGGCTGGCGCGCGTCAAGGAAACCGCGGCGCAGATCTCGGCAGCCCTGGGCTACCGCGGCGGCTGAATCAACCACCGACGCCGCTGTCGGCCACCGTGCTGGGCTGGGTGCTCAGCCATTTGCGTACCCGCTCGGCATCGCCGATCCGCGAGTACTTGCCGGTCGAATCCAGGAACACCATGATCAGCTTGCGGCCCGCCAGCTTGGCCTGCATCACCAGACAACGGCCGGCCTCGTTGATGAAACCGGTCTTCTGCAGGCCGATGTCCCAGCTGGAGCTGCGCACCAGGCCGTTGGTGCTGTGGAAGGCCATCTGGCGCTTGCCCACCATCACCTGATGGTCCTTGGAGGTGGAGAATTCGCGCAGCAGCGGGAACTCATGCGCCACCTTGACCAGCGCGGCCAGATCCTTGGCGCTCGACTGGTTGCGGCTCGACAGGCCCGTCGGCTCGACGTAATGCGTGTCCGTCATGCCCAGGCTCTGGGCCTTCTGGTTCATGGCCGCCACAAAGGCAGTCGGCCCGCCCGGGTAGTTGCGCCCCAGGGCGCTGGCGGCACGGTTCTCCGACGCCATCAGCGCCAGGTGCAGCAACTCGCCACGGCTCAGGGTAGTACCGATGGCCAGGCGCGAGCCCGTGCCCTTCTCGGTATCCTTGTCCTCATCACTGATGGTCAGCTGCTCATCCAGCGACAAGCCCGCCTCCACCACCACCAAGGCCGTCATCAGCTTGGTGATCGAAGCAATCGGCAGCACCGCCTGGGAATTCTTCGAGAACAGGACCTCGTTGGTGTCCTGATCCAGCACCAGGGCGACGCTCGACTTCAGGTCCAGCGGGTCATCCACGGCATGCAGGCCGTAGAGCTGGCCAAAGGTGGGCTTGGCGGCCGCTTCCACCAGCGCAGCCTTGCGCGGCGAGCGCGGTGCGGGCTTGGCCTTGCGCACGCTCTTCTTGCTGCTGGGCTGCTGCGCGGCCGCCTCGGCCGACTGCACGGGCGCCAAGGCGCCCGCGCCCAGCAGGAGACCGCTCAAAGCAAAGCCGGACAACAGAGTAGCTAAAGTCTTCAATCGCATCCCCAACAAGGTCGACCGCAGTTTAGGCGATAGAAAAAAGCCAGGCAAGATCAAAAACTTAAAGCGCGATGCTTAAGTAAAGCATCGCTTTTGACCCTGACCTTAACCCTGCGCAGCCACCCGCTCCACCTTGCTCTGCAGCTTGTTCAGCGCGCTCAAATATGCCTTGGCCGAGGCCACCACGATATCCGGGTCGGCCCCCACGCCGTTGACCACGCGCCCCGCGTGCTGCAGACGCACGGTGACCTCGCCCTGTGATTCTGTACTACCGCTGGTGATTGCGTTCACCGAATACAGGATCATTTCGGCACCACTTTGCACTTTGCTCTCGATTGCACGTAGGCTGGCATCGACCGGGCCGTTGCCATCGCTCTCGGCGCTGAACTCCTGGTCGCCGGCGGCAAACACCACCCGCGCATGCGGACGCTCACCGGTTTCCGAATGCTGGGCCAGCGAAACCAGGCGGAAATGCTCGTGGTCCTGGGTCACCGACTCGTCCATCACCAGGGCGATGATGTCCTCGTCGAAGATCTCGTTCTTGCGGTCGGCCAGGTCCTTGAAGCGCACGAAGGCGGCATTCACCTCGGCCTCGGACTCCAGCGCCACGCCCAGCTCCTGCAGGCGCTGTTTGAAGGCGTTGCGGCCGCTGAGCTTGCCCAGCACGATCTTGTTGGCACTCCAGCCCACGTCCTCGGCGCGCATGATCTCGTAGGTGTCGCGTGCCTTCAGCACGCCGTCCTGGTGGATGCCCGAGGCATGTGCAAAGGCATTCGCTCCCACCACGGCCTTGTTGGGCTGCACCACGAAGCCGGTGGTTTGTGACACCAGGCGCGAGGCCGGCACGATCTGCGAGGGGTCGATGCCCAGGTCCAGGCCGAAGTAGTCGCGCCGCGTCTTCAGCGCCATCACCACCTCTTCCAGCGAACAGTTGCCGGCGCGCTCACCCAGCCCGTTGATGGTGCATTCGATCTGCCGCGCGCCACCGATCTTCACGCCCGCCAGCGAGTTGGCGACCGCCATGCCAAGGTCGTTGTGGCAATGCACCGACCAGACCGCCTGATCGGAGTTCGGTACCTTCTCGCGCAAGGTCTTGATGAAATTGCCGTAGAGCTCGGGAATGGCGTAACCCACGGTATCGGGGATGTTGATGGTGCGCGCACCCTCCTTGATGACCGCCTCGACCACGCGGGCCAGGAAGTCCATGTCGGAGCGATAGCCGTCCTCGGGCGAGAACTCGATGTCGTCGGTCAGGTTGCGGGCAAAGCGCACCGCCAGCGTGGCCTGTTCCAGCACCTGCTCGCGCGTCATGCGCAGCTTCTTCTCCATGTGGAGCTCGCTGGTGGCGATGAAGGTGTGGATGCGCGAGCGTGCCGCGCCCTTGAGCGCCTCGGCCGCACGCGCGATGTCGCGATCGTTGGCGCGCGCCAGCGAGCAGATGGTGCTCTCGCGCACCGCATCGGCAATCGCCCTGACGGCCTCGAAATCGCCATTGCTGGAGGCGGCAAAGCCGGCCTCGATCACATCGACGCGCATGCGCTCCAGCTGGCGCGCGATGCGCAGCTTTTCGTCCTTCGTCATCGAAGCGCCGGGCGATTGCTCGCCGTCACGCAAGGTGGTGTCGAAGATGATCAGCTTGTCAGCCATGAGAATTCTCCGTGTCAGGCAGGTTGGTGATGAAGTAGCAGGCGAAAAAACAAAAAGCCCGCGAAGCAGATGCTCGGCGGGCTCTTGGGGAGAAGAGACGGCTGGTGTCAGGCGCGCACCGGCCTCAAGCCCAAGGGCCCGATGGCTAGTAGCAAAGCGGCGGTGACGGCAACGGTCTTCATGCGTTCGAATGTAGCATGGCCAGGCCGGATTTTCCCGGCCAGCCTACGTCAATGGTGAAGTCCCTTTTCATCGGGCTCATCGGTCGAGGTGGCGATCACGCTCACGGGCTTGCCCTTCATACGCTTGTAGCCGTACACCACATAGCCCGACAGGCCATAGAAGCAGAACAGGCTGAACAGCACGATGGGCGGGTGGATGTTGATCACCGCAATCAGCAGGGCGATCGCCACGATGGTGATGAAGGGCACCGAGCGCTTGAAGCTCACGTCCTTGAAGCTGTAGAAGGGCGCGTTGGTGACCATGGTGAGTCCGGCATACAGCATGAAGCCGAAGGCCAGCCAGCTGAGCTGCGGATCCTGGCTCACGCCCTTGTAGCCGGCATCATCCAGCACCCAGATCAGCCCCATCACGAGCGCAGCGGCAGCCGGACTGGGCACGCCCTGGAAAAAGCGCTTGTCGACCACCGCCAGATTGGTATTGAAGCGCGCCAGGCGCAGCGCCGCGGCGGCGCAGTAGACAAAGGCCGCGAACCAGCCCCATTTGCCCAGGCCCTTCAGGGCCCATTCATACATGATCAGCGCCGGCGCGGCACCGAAGGACACCATGTCGGAGAGGCTGTCCATCTGCTCGCCGAAGGTGCTTTGCGTGTTGGTCATGCGCGCCACGCGCCCGTCCAGGCTGTCCAGCACCATGGCGCAGAAGATGCCGTAGACCGATTGCTCGAAGCGCCCGTTCATCGCCATCACGATGGCATAGAAGCCACCGAATAGCGCCGCCAGCGTGAACAGATTGGGCAGGATGTAGATGCCCTTGCGGCGCGGCCGCACGGGTTCCAACACTTCGCTGTCCTCATCGTCCAGCAAGTGCTCGGTTTTCTTGGCTTCGGTCATGGGGCGGGAGGATACAACAGCGGGCCAAGCAAAAAAGCCGCGCGGCCTCAAGGCTGCGCGGCTTCAGGGCATGAGCGAGACTCAGTTCTTGGATTGATCGACCAGGCGATTCTTCTTGATCCAGGGCATCATGGCGCGCAGCTTCTCGCCCACTTGCTCGATCGGGTGCTCGGCGGTCAGGCGGCGACGGCTCAGCAGGGTCGGCGCGCCGGCCTTGTTCTCCAGGATGAAGCTCTTCGCGTATTCACCGGTCTGGATGTCCTTCAGGCATTGGCGCATCGCGTTCTTGGTGGCTTCGGTCACCACGCGCGGGCCGGTCACGTACTCGCCATACTCGGCGTTGTTCGAGATCGAGTAGTTCATGTTGGCGATGCCGCCCTCGTAGATCAGGTCCACGATGAGCTTGAGCTCGTGCAGGCACTCGAAGTAGGCCATCTCGGGCGCATAGCCGGCCTCGGTGAGGGTCTCGAAGCCCGCCTTGATCAGTTCCACGGCGCCACCGCACAGCACGGCCTGCTCGCCGAACAGGTCGGTCTCGGTCTCTTCGCGGAAATTGGTCTCGATGATGCCGGCCTTGCCGCCGCCATTGGCCGAGGCGTAGGACAGCGCCAGATCGCGCGCCTTGCCGGTCTTGTCGGCGTAGACGGCGATCAGGTGCGGCACACCGCCACCCTGGGTGTAGGTGCCGCGCACGGTGTGGCCGGGGGCCTTGGGGGCAACCATCCAGACGTCCAGGTCGGCGCGCGGCGTGACCTGGCCGTAGTGCACGTTGAAGCCATGAGCGAAGGCCAGCGAGGCGCCCTGCTTGATATTGGGCTCGACCTCGCGCTTGTAGACCTCGGCGATCTGCTCGTCCGGCAGCAGAATCATCACCACGTCGGCCGCCTTCACGGCGTCGGCAATCTCGGCCACCTTCAGGCCGGCGTTCTCCGCCTTGGCCCAGGATGCACCACCACGACGCAGACCGACGGTCACCTTGACGCCGCTGTCATTCAGGTTTTGTGCATGGGCATGGCCTTGTGAGCCATAGCCGATGATGGTGACGTTCTTGCCCTTGATGAGGCTCAGGTCAGCGTCCTTGTCGTAGTAAACGTTCATGTCGGTCTCCAGGAAAAAACGGTTCAGGGGTGTTGGGTAGGAAAGGCGTTCAGACGCGCAGGATGCGTTCGCCGCGGCCGATGCCGCTGGCACCGGTGCGCACGGTCTCAAGAATCGCGGTGCGGTCGATGGAATCGATGAAAGCGTCCAGCTTGGAGCTGTCGCCGGTCAACTCGATCGTGTAGGTCTTCTCGGTCACGTCGATGATGCGGCCGCGGAAGATGTCGGCGGTGCGCTTCATTTCCTCGCGCTCCTTGCCGACGGCGCGCACCTTGATGAGCATGAGCTCGCGTTCGGTGTAATTGCCCTCGGTCAGGTCGACCACCTTGACCACCTCGATGAGGCGATTCAGGTGCTTGGTGATCTGCTCGATCACCTCGTCGGAGCCGGTGGTGACGATGGTCATGCGCGACAGCGACGCGTCTTCCGTCGGCGCCACCGTCAGGCTTTCGATGTTGTAGCCGCGGGCGGAGAACAAGGCGACGACGCGCGACAGCGCGCCCGGCTCGTTCTCGATGAGCAGTGCAATGATGTGTTTCATGAGTCCTCGTCCTGCGCGCTCTTCAGACCGTCGGCGGTAACCGCCGGCCCTTGGCCACGCTGTTCGATGTCAATGGAAGGGAACGCTTGGGGCCGCTCTGCCGTGCATCCGGCGATGCGCTAGGCTTGCTGCGGTAACAACAAGCCTGCACATCGCCTTCCGCACCTCAGAGGTCCTCGGACCCCAGCAGCATTTCCGAGATGCCCTTGCCGGCTTGCACCATGGGCCAGACGTTTTCGGTCGGGTCGGTGCGCACGTCCAGGAACACGGTGCGGTCCTTCAGCCGGATCGCCTCGCGCAGGGCGGGCTCCACGTCCTCGGGGCGCTCGACCAGCAGACCGACGTGGCCATAGGCCTCGGCCAGCTTGACGAAGTCGGGCAGCGCATCCATATAGCTGTGCGAGTAGCGCTTGCCGTAGTCCAGCTCCTGCCACTGCCGCACCATGCCCAGGTAGCGGTTGTTCAGCGAGACGATCTTCACAGGCGTCTTGTACTGCTGGCAGGTCGACAGTTCCTGGATGCACATCTGGATCGAGCCTTCGCCGGTGATGCAGAACACATCCGACTCGGGCTTGGCCAGCTTGATGCCCATGGCATAGGGCAGGCCCACGCCCATGGTGCCCAGGCCGCCGGAATTGATCCAGCGGCGCGGCTCATCGAAGCGGTAGAACTGCGCGGCCCACATCTGGTGCTGGCCCACATCGGAGGTGATGTAGGTGTCGCGGTCGCGGGTCAGATTCCACAGCGTTTCCACCACGGCCTGCGGCTTGATGACGCCGCTGTCCTTCTTGTAGGCCAGGCAGTCGCGGCGGCGCCATTCGTTCACCTGGCTCCACCAGGCGTTGATGGCGGCCGCATCGGGCTTGGCCTGGGCCTCGCGGATCTGGTGGATCAACTCCTGCAGCACGTCCTTGACGTCGCCGACGATGGGGATGTCCACGCGCACCCGCTTGGAAATCGACGAGGGGTCGATGTCCACATGGATGATCTTGCGCTCCACCTGGGCGAAATGCTTGGGATTGCCGATCACGCGGTCATCGAAGCGCGCGCCCACGGCCAGCAGCACATCGCAATGCTGCATGGTCATATTGGCCTCGTAGGTGCCGTGCATGCCCAGCATGCCGAGGAAGCGCGGGTCGCTGGACGGGAAGGCGCCCAGGCCCATCAAGGTATTGGTGACCGGATAACCCAGCAGGTCCACCAGCTCGCGCAGCTCCTTCGAGGCCTCGCCCAGGATCACACCGCCACCGGTGTAGATATAGGGGCGCTTGGCCTGCAGCAGCAGCTGCACCGCCTTGCGGATCTGGCCGCTATGGCCCTTGCGCACCGGGTTGTAGGAGCGCATCTCCACATGGGTGGGGTAGCTGAAGTGTGCCTTGCTCAGCGAGACGTCCTTGGGGATGTCCACCACCACCGGGCCGGGGCGACCGGTGCGGGCAATATGGAAGGCCTTCTTCATCGTCATCGCCAGATCGCGCACATCCTTCACCAGGAAGTTGTGCTTGACGATGGGGCGGGTGATGCCGACGGTGTCGCATTCCTGGAAGGCATCCAGGCCGATCGCCGGCGTGGGCACCTGGCCGGTGATGATCACCATCGGGATCGAGTCCATGTAGGCGGTGGCAATGCCGGTCACGGCATTGGTCACACCCGGACCTGAGGTCACGAGGGCAACACCCACTTCGCCAGTGGCGCGGGCATAGCCGTCAGCGGCGTGCACGGCGGCCTGTTCATGGCGCACCAGCACATGCTGGATATGGTCTTGTTTGTACAGTGCGTCGTAGATGTACAGCACCGAGCCGCCCGGGTAGCCCCAAAGGTACTTGACACCTTCGGCCTGCAGGCTGCGAACAAGGATTTCAGAGCCGTTCGGCTCCGACGAGGGGGGGGTATTGTGCGGTTGTGCACGACCATCGGGGGTCGCAGCACGCTTGGCGTCCGCGGCAGACATGTCCATATAGAACCTCTGTGAATTTCTCTAACGAAAAACCATCGGTGCCCCTTCTCGCACCCTCGTGAGGTGGATTCGGAGCCTGTGCGGTCAAAAACGAGGCGCCCCGGTTGGGCAGCCAGCTTGAGACTAAGAACTCTTTGTGCGAAGCAGCATTATGCACGCAAACCCGCGGTCACCAATGATTTCCCTAGGGTCCGCTCTCGCAATGCAATAATTCGCGTCGTTTTGCCAGCTCAGGGCTTGCCCTTTCCACATTGGCTTCCGATAAAGAACTCAACGACTTTCTGCGCAGCGCCGAACGCCGGGCCTTCAAACGAACGGCCTACTTGGTCCGTGACGACGATGCCGCGCTGGACATCGTGCAGGACGCCATGATCCGCCTGGCCGAGAAGTACTTCGACCGCCCGGCGGCCGAGTTGCCGCTGGTGTTCCCGCGCATCCTGTCGAACGCGACGATGGACTGGTTCCGGCGCCAGAAGGTCAGAAACGCCGTCATGCACAACATGTCGGACTTCGAGTCATCAGACCCCGACGGCGATTTCGACCTGCTGGAAACCCTCGAATCGCAGGACGGCGCGATGGGCGCGCTGAGCGCGGCCGACGAGGTTTCCAAGGGCCAGATCCTGCAGGCCATCGATCAGGAAGTATCAATGTTGCCGGCGCGTCAACGGGAAGCCTTCCTGCTGCGTTACTGGGAAGAGTTGGATGTCGCCGAGACCGCGGCCGTGATGGGTTGCTCCGAGGGAAGTGTTAAGACACACTGCTCGCGAGCGGTTCATTCATTGGCCAAGTCACTCAAAGCCAAGGGAATCACATTATGAGCAAGCAGCACTCGCAGATCAGTCAGGACCAGGAAGCGCGCATGGCACGCTTTGGCCTGAGCGTCGCCGCGGGCCTGAATGCCCAATGCGAGCAACTCCCGGCCGATATCGGTGAACGCCTGCGCTTCGCGCGCGAGCAGGCCATGTTGAAAGCCAAGGCGGCGCGCCTGGCGCAGCCCGAACTGGTGCAACAAGCGGCAGCCGTTCCCCAGGGCGACAGCCTGGCCCTGCAAGGCGGCCCCGGCGGCAAGCCTTCGCGCTGGCTCAAGCTGGCATCGCTGGGCCCCCTGCTCTTGCTGGTACTGGGCCTGCTGCTGATCCAGCACAGCCAGTGGTACCAGCAGATCCTGGCCGCGGCGGAAGTGGACACGGCCCTGCTGTCGACCCAGCTGCCGCCCGCCGCCTACAGCGACCCCGGCTTCCGTGAGTATCTGAACGAAGACCAGCAACCTGCGACCGAGCAGCCCGAGTGACCGACTGAGAACATGATCCGGCCACTCCCAACAAGTTCGCTCGCCGCCCATTCCATCACTCTCGCCCTCGGCCTGATGACGGCCTGGCTGCCCTTGCAGCCGGCCGGCGCGCAAGCGCCCGAGCCCAGCGCAGACACGGCCAGTGCGGTGCCGGCCAGCCCCGCCGCCAGCGCCGTGGCCAAACCGCTGCCGGCGGGTACTGCCGCGGGCCTGCTGGGCATCGGCAGTTGGCAGGCCCTGAGCCCGGCCCAGCGCTCGGCCCTGGCCCCGCTGCAGCAGGAATGGGACAAGCTCGACAGCTCGCGCCGCGGCAAATGGCTGGAGGTGGCGGCGCGCTTCCATACGCTGCCGGCCGACGAACAGGCGCGCATCCGCGAGCGCATGATCGAGTGGACCAAGCTGAGCCCGATCGAGCGCCAGCAGGCCCGGGTCGGCTTCCAGTCCACGCCGCAGCTCAAGAACAATGAACTGCAGGCCAAATGGGAGGCCTACCAAGCCCTGCCCCCCGAGCGTCGCCAGGCGCTGGCGGACCGCGCCAGCCAGAAGACCCTGCCCGCGGCGAGCACGGCTCCAGGCGGCAAGGCCGCGGCGCCGCTGAGCCTTGCCAAATCCAATCTGGTGCCGGCACCGTCCGTGGCACCGATCACGGCCGTGGCACCGTCCATCCTGCAGGCCCGACCTGGCGCCACCACCGTGCTGATCACGCAGGTCAAGACGCTGCCCGCGCACCAGACCGCCGGCCAACCCAAGGTGCTGGCCGACCCCGATCTGGTCGACCCCAAGACCCTGCTGCCGAAGGCGCGCGCCAACTGACGATGAGCGAAGCGATGAATAGCCCGCAGGCGCCGGGCCTGCTGCGCCGCATGGCCTGCTTCATGTACGAGGGCGTGTTGCTGTTCGGCGTGGTGTTCGTGGCCGGCTATCTGTACTCGGCCCTCACCCAGCAGCGCCATGCCATGCAGGGCCAGCATGGCCTGCAGGCCTTCCTGTTCGTGGTGCTGGGCATCTACTTCATCTGGTTCTGGTCGCATGGCGGTCAGACCGTGGCGATGAAGGCCTGGCATCTGCGCGTGGTGGACCAACAGGGTGCCCCGCTCACCCAGGCGCGCGCGCTGCTGCGCTATCTGCTGAGCTGGCTGTGGTTCATGCCGGCGCTGGTGAGCGTCTACGCGATGGGCCTGCATGGCCTGGGGGCGATCTTCGGCACCCTGCTGGCCGGCGTGCTGGGCTATGCCCTGCTGGCCAAGCTGCATCCGCAAGGGCAGTTCCTGCACGATGTGCTGAGCCGCACCCGCCTCATCACGCAACTGCCCCCCAAGAAGGCATGAGCAATCCGCACAAGGGCCGCACCGGCCTGGATCGCATCCTGCGCGCCACCGGCTACTCGATGGCCGGCCTGCGCGCGGCCTACACGGGCGAAAGCGCGTTTCGGCAGGAAGTCTGGTTGATGGTAGTGGCCACGCCGGCGGCCTTCTGGCTGGGCCGCAACTGGGTCGAGGTGGCGCTGCTGCTGGGCTCGCTGCTGTTGCTGCTGATCGTGGAGCTGCTGAACTCCGGCATCGAGGCCGCGATCGACCGCATCTCGTTCGAGTTGCACGAACTGTCCAAGCGCGCCAAGGACATCGCCAGCGCCGCGGTGTTCCTGGCGCTGCTGCTTTGCGCAGGCATCTGGGGCGCCGCCCTGTGGCAGCGCCTGCTGACCTGAGGCCTTAGACCGCCGCCTCGTCGGTCTCGCCGGTGCGGATGCGCACCACCTGCTCCACGGGGGTGACGAAGATCTTGCCATCGCCGATCTTGCCGGTCTTGGCCGCCTTCAGGATGGCGTCGATGCAGCGCTCGACGTCATCGTCCTTGACCACCACTTCCACCTTCACCTTGGGCAGGAAGTCCACCACGTACTCCGCACCGCGGTAGAGCTCGGTATGGCCCTTCTGGCGGCCGAAGCCCTTCACCTCGGTCACCGTCAGACCCGATGCACCCACCTCGGCCAGAGCCTCGCGGACTTCGTCCAGCTTGAAGGGCTTGATGATGGCGGTGATCTGCTTCATGGTCTGACTCCAGCGATTTGAAAGGATTGGGGCAATTTAAGCACGGAACTTGGAGGTAATCGGGTAGCGCCAGTCGCGTCCGAAGGCGCGGTGCGTGATGCGTATGCCGATGGGCGCCTGGCGCCGCTTGTATTCGTTGATCTTGATCAGGCGGGTGACGCGCTCCACGTCGGCCGCAGCGAAGCCCGCCGCGACGATCTCGGCGATCGACTGGTCTTCTTCCATATAGCGCGCCAGGATCGCGTCCAGCACCTCGTAAGGCGGCAGGCTGTCCTGGTCCTTCTGATCCGGGCGCAACTCGGCCGAGGGCGGCCGGGTGATGATGCGCTCCGGAATCACCGGGCCCAGCGTGCCATCGGCGCGCCGCGTCGGCTGTTCGTTCTTCCAGCGCGCCAGGCGGAACACCAGGGTCTTGGCCACATCCTTGATGACGGCGAAGCCGCCCGCCATGTCGCCGTAAAGCGTGCAGTAGCCGGTCGCCATCTCGCTCTTGTTGCCGGTGGTGAGCACGATGGAGCCGAACTTGTTGGACAGCGCCATCAGCAGCGTGCCGCGCACGCGCGCCTGGATGTTCTCCTCAGTGGCGTCCAGCGGCAGGCCGGCGAATTCGCCCGCCAGGCTTTGCGTGAAGGCCTCGAACATGGGCGTGATGGACTTCTCGTCGTAGCGCACGCCCAGGCGCTCGGCCATGTCGCGTGCGTCGATCCAGGAGATGTCAGCCGTATAGGGCGAAGGCATCATCACGGTGCGCACGCGATCCGCACCCAGCGCATCCACCGCCACCGCCAAGACCAGGGCCGAGTCGATGCCGCCCGACAGCCCGATGATGGCGCCCGGAAAGCCATTCTTGCCGATGTAGTCGCGCACCCCGGTGACCAGCGCCGCCCAGCATTGCGCCTCCAGCTCCGGCAAGGGCATGACCTGACCCCGCGGGCAGGCATCGGCGCCCAGTTCGATCAGCGTCAGGTCCTCCTCGAACATCGGCGCACGCGCCACCACCCGGCCCTGGGCATCGAGCGCGAAGGAAGCACCGTCGAACACCACCTCGTCCTGCCCGCCCACCAGATGGGCGTAGAGCAGCGGCAGCCCCACATCGCGCGCGCGCTGGGCCATGCGCTCCTCGCGCTCGGCCACCTTGCCCAGATGAAAGGGCGAGGCGTTCAAGACGCACAGCACCTGGGCGCCCGCGGCCCTGGCGGCACGCGCGGGCTCCTCGAACCAGGCGTCTTCGCAAATCGTCAGCCCGAAACGCAGGCCATCGATCTCGAACACCACCGCACCCTGCCCCGCATCGCGGCCGGAGATGAAATAGCGGCGCTCGTCAAACACCTGGTAGTTGGGCAGCTCGCGCTTGCAATAGGTGCGCAAGACCTGTCCCCCTGCCAGCACCGAGGCCGCATTGAAGCGGCGCGGCACGCTCAGGGACTTGGACCTAAGATCCCCGCCATCGTCCATTTGATGCGGATGCCCCACCACCACATGCAAGCCTTCGCACGCGGCAAGCTCTTCGGCAATCAGGCGCAGGCTGGCTGCGCAAGCCTCCATGAAGGCCGGCCGCAGCAACAGATCCTCCGGCGGATAGCCACACAGACTCAGCTCCGGCGTGAGCAGCAATCGGGCACCTTGCGCATGGGCACGCCGGCCGTACTCGATGATCTTGCTGGCGTTGCCGGCCAGATCGCCGACGGTGACATTGATTTGCGCAAGCGCGACTTTCACAGACATGGGCGCGGGGTCCTGGCGAGCCCTGGCAAGCGCAGGGCAAAAGCATGAATCGAGGCGTCGCCGATTATGTCATTCGGGTTGCTACCGATCCCCATGATCTGCCCCTGCAAGCCTGGAACGATTTGCTGCGCGCGCAGGAGCTGCCCACGCCCTTCATGCGGCTGGAATATTTCCAGGCCCTGCATGCCAGCGGCTCGGCGGTGGCCTCCACCGGTTGGCAGCCGCAGTTCCTGAGCCTCTGGCATGGCGATGAACTGGTGGGCGCCTGCCCGGCCTATCTGAAGAGCCACTCCTACGGCGAATACGTGTTTGACTGGGCCTGGGCCGACGCCTATGCGCGCCATGGCCTGAGCTACTACCCCAAGCTGCTGGTGGCCGTGCCCTTCACGCCGGTGCCGGGCGCGCGCCTGCTGGCGCGCGACGCGGCCGCGCGCGACGCCCTGGTGCGCGGCCTGCAGGCGCTGGCAGCGCAGTTGCAGCTCTCCTCTGCCCATGTGCTGTTCTGCAGTGACGCGGACATGGCCGCCCTGCAGGGCGCGGGCTGGCTGCCGCGCCACAACGTGCAGTTCCACTGGCAGAACACCCAGCAGACGCCGCGCGAGTTCAAGGACTATCTGGCCAGCCTGCAACGCGACAAGCGCAAGAAGATCCAGCAGGAGCAGCGCCGCGTGCGCGAGGCCGGGGTGCGCTTCGAGGTGCGCGAAGGCGCGCAGATCAGCGCGCAGGACTGGGACTTCTTCTACCGCTGCTACACCCTCACCTACCGCGCACATCGCAGCACGCCCTATCTGAGTCGCAGCTTCTTCGCCGAGGCGAGCCGGCAGATGGCGCAGCATTGGCTGATGTTCATCGCCTACCGCGAGGGCGAGCGCCTGGCCGCCTCCTTGCTCGCCCTGGATCCCGAGCGCCGCACCGCCTATGGGCGCTACTGGGGTGCCCTGGAAGCCGTCCCCTGCCTGCATTTCGACGCCTGCTATTACCAGCCCCTGGCCTGGTGCCTGGCCCAGGGTTACCAGCGCTTCGAGGGCGGCGCCCAGGGCGAGCACAAGATGGCGCGCGGGCTCATGCCGGTGGGCACGCAGTCGGCCCACCGCCTGGCGCACCCGCAGTTCCGCGACGCGGTGGCCGAATTCCTGGCGCGCGAGGGCGAGGCCATGCACGACTACGTGAACGAACTGGAACAGCACCAGCCCTTCAAGAAGGCATGACCTGACCCCAGAAACGACAAAAGCGCCTCGCGGCGCTCTTGTCATCGGCAGCAGGGCTGACCTTACTTCTGCTGCTGCTTGGCGTAGGCGGCGATGCCGGACATGATCTCGGCCTTGGCGGCCTCCGGGCCTTCCCAGCCCTGCACCTTGACCCACTTGCCGGGTTCCAGGTCCTTGTAATGCTCGAAGAAATGCTGGATGGCGTTGAGGCGCATCTTGTTCACGTCCTCGGGCTTCTGCCAATGCGTGTACATGGGCAGGATCTTGTCGATCGGCACGGCCAGCAGCTTGGCGTCGCCGCCTGCCTCGTCGTCCATCTTCAGCACGCCGACGGCACGGCAGGTCACCACCACGCCAGGGGTCAGCGGGAAGGGGGTGATCACCAGCACGTCCACCGGGTCGCCGTCATCCGACAGGGTCTGCGGGATGTAGCCATAGTTGCAGGGGTAGTGCATCGCGGTCGTCATGAAACGATCCACGAACATGGCACCGGTCTCCTTGTCGACCTCGTACTTGATCGGGTCGGCGTTCATCGGGATTTCGATGATCACGTTGAACTGTTCGGGCGCCTTGGCGCCGGGGGTCACGTTGTGCAGGCTCATTGTGTTCTCTACGGCCAGGGGGAAACCCGCATTCTAGAGGCTCAGCTGATAGGGGCCTGACGCCGGAAGCCTGGACGCCGCCTCAAGCTCGCTTCAATCTCGTTTACCCGCATCCGCTGGTAAACGCGCAATCCAAGCGTCACGCCCCTCACTTAGCATGAACTCAGCGACCCTGTTGATACGAAGCGTGCAGGACTGGCGTTCAGAGACGGGGCGTCTTCAATAACGGCAGATACAACAGAGGAGACATGTACATGTCGACGAGTTTGGCGCTGTATTTCGCGCTGGCCTGCGGCCTGGCCGCGGTTCTGTATGGCTTCATCCAACGAAGCTGGATTCTCAGTCAGGATGCCGGCAATGCCCGCATGCAGGAGATCGCCGCGGCGATCCAGCAGGGCGCTGCGGCCTATCTGGCCCGGCAGTACAAGACGATTGCGATCGTCGGTGTGGTGCTTGCCATCCTGATTGCCCTGTTCCTGGACAAGACCACCGCCGTCGGCTTCGTGGTCGGCGCCCTGCTCTCGGGCGCCTGCGGTTTCATCGGCATGAACGTGTCGGTGCGTGCCAATGTGCGCACCGCGCAGGCGGCCACGCAAGGCATGGGCCCCGCCCTCAACGTCGCCTTCAAGGGCGGCGCCATCACCGGCATGCTGGTGGTGGGCCTGGGCCTGCTGGGCGTGAGCCTGTTCTTCTGGTTTCTGAGCGGCGGCGAGAAGGTGGACTCCGCCACGCTCAAGCCGCTGCTGGGCTTCGCCTTCGGCTCCTCGCTGATCTCGATCTTCGCGCGTCTGGGCGGCGGCATCTTCACCAAAGGCGCTGACGTCGGCGCCGACCTGGTGGGCAAGGTGGAGGCCGGCATCCCCGAGGATGACCCGCGCAACCCCGCCGTGATCGCCGACAACGTCGGCGACAACGTCGGCGACTGCGCCGGCATGGCGGCCGACCTGTTCGAGACCTATGCGGTGACGCTGATCGCCACCATGGCCCTGGGCGCCCTGGTCGTCACCAGCGCACCGATGGCCGCGGTGCTCTACCCGCTGCTGTTGGGTGGCGTTTCCATCATCGCCTCCATCATCGGCTGCAGCTTCGTCAAGGCCAGTCCCGGCATGAAGAACGTGATGCCGGCCCTCTACAAAGGGCTGACGGTGGCCGGCGTGCTGTCGCTGATCGCCTTCTACTTCGTCACCAAGGCCGTGGTGCCAGATGACGCGCTGGGTGCCGGCACGCAGCTGCGCCTGTTCGGCGCATGCGCGGTGGGTCTGGTGCTGACCGCCGTGCTGGTCTGGATCACCGAGTTCTACACCGGCACGCAGTATTCGCCGGTGCAGCACATCGCGCAGGCATCGACCACCGGCCACGGCACCAACATCATTGCCGGCCTGGGCGTGTCGATGCGCTCCACCGCGTGGCCGGTGCTGTTCGTCTGCGCCGCCATCATCGCGTCCTATGCGCTGGGCGGGCTTTACGCCATCGCGGTGGCGGCCACGTCGATGCTGAGCATGGCCGGCATCGTCGTCGCGCTGGACGCCTACGGCCCCATCACCGACAACGCCGGTGGTATTGCCGAGATGTCGGAGCTGCCCGAGAGTGTGCGCGCCGTCACCGATCCGCTGGACGCCGTCGGCAACACCACCAAGGCCGTGACCAAGGGCTATGCGATCGGTTCGGCCGGCCTGGCGGCCCTGGTGCTGTTTGCCGACTACACGCACTCGCTGTCGGCACGCGGCATCGACGTGAAGTTCGACCTCAGCGATCCCAAGGTGATCGTGGGCCTCTTCATCGGTGGCCTGATCCCCTACCTCTTCGGTGCGATGGCCATGGAGGCGGTGGGCCGTGCGGCCGGCGCCGTGGTGGTGGAAGTGCGCCGCCAGTTCAAGGAGATCAAGGGCATCATGGACGGCTCGGGCAAGCCCGAGTACGGCCGCGCCGTGGACATGCTGACGACCGCCGCGATCAAGGAAATGATCGTGCCCTCGCTGCTGCCCGTGGTGGTGCCGGTGCTGGTTGGTCTGCTACTGGGCCCGGCCGCGCTGGGCGGTCTGCTGATGGGCACCATCGTGACCGGCCTGTTTGTGGCCATCTCGATGTGCACCGGCGGTGGCGCCTGGGACAACGCCAAGAAGTACATCGAAGACGGCCATCACGGCGGCAAGGGCTCCGAGGCCCACAAGGCCGCGGTGACCGGCGACACCGTGGGCGATCCCTACAAGGACACGGCCGGCCCGGCAGTCAACCCGCTGATCAAGATCATCAACATCGTGGCGCTGCTGATCGTGCCGCTGCTACCGATGGCCGCATCGAGCGTGGAGACGCCGGCGGCCCATGTCGCGCCCGCGGTGGCGCCGGTCAGCGAGGGATCCATACCGATGGCCGCCTCGGCCAGCGAGCCTGCAGCGGCACCGGCATCCGCCGCCTCCCAGCCCTGAGGGCTTTCCCTAGCCGACTCGAAACAGCCCGCGATCGCGGGCTGTTCTTACTTTGACGGGGCCAGAATGCGCGCAACAATAGGCCATCCAAGTGCAGCGCCGATTCCGGCCACCCATACTCCGCGAGCCCCATGATGAAACCAGCGATCACGCAACACGAGTTGATGCGCCGTCGCTCCCAAATGGCCGACCTGCAGCGCTATGTGGTCAGCCAGGAAGAGGCCTTCGGCCAGTTGCACGGCCGGCTCACGGCCTTCATCGATCGCTACGTGGCCACGCTCGGGCCGCTCTACATGGAACTCGATGCGCTGGAATCGCAGCTGCACCTGGCCATGACCTACCTCTCCGAAGCGCTGCGCAGCCATGGCGTCGATGTGCGGGCGCCGCTGCCACCGCGCGCCACCGATCTGCCCCGCCTGAGCGTGCTGCCCAGTGCGGCCCCGATGCCGGTTGAACCCCAGGGCGGCATCGTCGACGTCGCGCCACCCACGCTCAAGCAGCTTTATCGCCGCGCCGCGATGCGCTTGCATCCGGACCTGGCGCGCGGCGAGCGCGAGCGCCGCCTGCGCGAGGATCAGATGATGGCCGCCAACGAGGCCTATGCCGCTGGCGACCGCCCCAGGCTGGAGGCGCTGTTGTTGGCGGCGGGCGAAGACCCGCTCAAGGTGACCGGCAGCAATGGCAGTGCCGTGCTCGAATGGTTGCGCCGCAGCGAGTTGGCCGTGCAGGGCCGATTGCGCGTCGTGCAGGCCCATTTGCTGGCCTTGCAAGCCCATCCCATGCACCAGCTCTGGATCGCCATCGAACGCGCCGAGTTGAAAGGCCTGGATCCGCTGGGCGTGATGGCGAACCGTCTGCGCGCCCAGATCAGCGAACGGCGCCAGGAGCTCTACATCGGCCAACGCCTGCAGCCCGATTCCAAGCTGGCACTCGCCTTTCTGCACCAGCGCGTGGAACGCATGGGCACGATGGCACTGGGCTGATCCGGTCGTTTCGAAACGCGGGCTCCAGATACGACAAAACCCAGCATCTTGCGATGCTGGGTTTCTCGTTTTCATTGGTCGGGGCGGCGGGATTCGAACTCGCGACCCCTTGCACCCCATGCAAGTGCGCTACCAGGCTGCGCTACGCCCCGACTGAGAAAAAGATTATAGAACGATTTTTGACTAGATTGCAAGCAAACTCGCTCGAATCGACAGCAATTCTTCCCGCACCTGATCCAACGAGAGTTTTTCCAGGCTGACCGTGGCGCGCGCACTGTCGTGCACGCCCGCCGCCATCGCTGACACCGGCACATGGCCAGGGGTCAGGTCTTGCGTGAATCCGATCAGCTCCGCGGCATGCGCCTCCTCACGGAAGCTGCTGGCGGCATCGCCACGCGCCGCGCCGCCCTCGATGAGCTGATTGCGCGCACCGCTGATGGTGAAGCCCTGGTCGTACAAGAGATCGCGGATGCGCCGGATCAGCAACACCTCATGGTGCTGGTAATAGCGCCGATTGCCGCGCCGCTTCATGGGCTTGAGCTGCGTGAACTCCTGCTCCCAGTAGCGCAGCACATAGGGCTTCACACCGCACAGCTCACTCACCTCACCAATGGTGAAGTAACGTTTGGCGGGAATGGCGGGAAGCGCTTTGTCCATTGAAATCAAGGGCTTCAGGTGCGGAGGTCAGACTCTACTCGAAGTCGTCTGCGACGGGGGCTTCCCCTTGTACCGCAGCTTTGAGTTTGTGGCTGGCATGAAAAGTAACCACATTCCTGGCCTTGATCGGAATCGCCTCGCCGGTGCGCGGATTGCGCCCCGGGCGCGGCGCCTTGCGGCGGATGTTGAAGTTGCCGAAGCCCGACAGCTTCACATCGCGGCCCTGCACCAGGCTGGCATGGATGATGTCGAAGAAGGCCTCGACCATGTCCTTGGATTCGCGCTTGTTGAGGCCCAGCTTGTCGAACAGCAGCTCGGCGAGCTCGGCCTTGGTCAGCGTGGGCGTCTCGAGGCTGGGCAGCAGCACGCGCGCGCCCTGCTCCTTGGTATCGTCGTCGCTCATCAGCATGTCCTCAGCCGCGCAGACGCGCGCCCAGTTTGTCGCCCAGCGCGGCCACCACGGCAGCCACCGTTTGCTCGATGCGTTCGTCGGTCAGGGTGCTCTCGTCGTCCAGCAGCTCCAGCCGCACGGCCATGCTGCGCTCGCCGTCCTTGAACTCGGCGTTCGCCTGTGCCGGCTTGAACACATCAAAAAGTCTGGCCGAGCGTACCAGCCCGCTTTGCACGCCGGTGATGGCCTGCATCAAGGATTCATGCGTGACCTGCTCGTCCACGATCACGGCGAGATCGCGCAGCACGGCCTGCTGGCGCGGCACGCCCTGCCCTGCCGGCAGGCTGCGCGCCAGCACGGCATCGAGGTCCAGTTCAAACAGGATGGGCGCGCTGGGCAGTTCGTAACCCTGGCGCCACTTGGGATGCAACTCGCCCAGCACGCCGATGTCGCGGCCGTCCAGTTCCACGCGCGCGCTGCGGCCCGGGTGCAGGGCCGGATGCTCGGCAGCGACAAAGCGCAGCTGGCGCGGCGCGAACAAGGCCTCCAGATCGCCCTTCACGTCGAAGAAGTCCACCGCGCGCTCGCGCTGGCTCCATTGCTGCTGCTCGGCCGGGCCCCAGGCCAGGCCGCCCAGGCGCAGCGGCTGGGCCACGCCATTGATGCTCGCATCGCCCTGTGCCACGGAGGCATCGCGCAGGAACACGCGGCCGATTTCGAACACGCGCACGCGCGGCGCCTTGCGCGTCAGGTTGTAGCGCAGCACGTTGAGCAGGCTGCCCAGCAGGCTGGTGCGCATCACCGAGAGCGGCGCCGCAATCGGGTTCAGCAAACGGATCGGCTGCTGATTGCCCGCCAGCTCCTGCTCCCAGCGCTCTTCGACGAAGCTGAAGTTGATGGTCTCGAAGTAGTCGCGCGCGGCCACGGCATGGCGCAGCGCATGCACGCCACGGCGCGCTTCCGAGCGCGTCTTGCCGACGATGGGGGCCAGCGGCGGCGTGGCCGGCAGCTTGGGGTAGCCCAGCACGCGGATGACTTCCTCGATCAGGTCTTCCTCGATCTGGATGTCGAAGCGCCAGCTCGGCGGCGTGACGGTCAGCACGCCGGGCTGCTCGCTGAATTCCAGGCCCAGACGCTGGAACACGCCGACGCAATCGGCCTGCGTGACGGGCATGCCGATGACCTTGGCGGCACGTGCCACGCGCAGTTGCACCGGCTTGCGCTCGGGCAGGGCCAGGGTCTGATCGCTCACCGGGCCGGCCTCGCCGCCGCAGATGTCCAGGATCAGCTGGGTGATGCGCTCGATATGCTCGACGATGGTGGCGGGGTCCACGCCGCGCTCGAAGCGGTGCCCGGCATCGGTGGAGAAGTTGTAGCGGCGGCCGCGCCCCATCACCGCCTCGGGCCACCAGAATGCGGCCTCGACATAGACATGGCGCGTGTCATCCGACACCGCGGTGGCGTCGCCACCCATGATGCCGGCCAGCGACTCCACCTGCTCGGCATCGGCGATTACGCCGACCTTCTCGTCCAACTCGATGGTGTTGCCGTTCAGCAGCTTGAGCGTCTCGCCCGGCCGGCCCCAACGCACCACCAGCTCGTTGCGGATCTTGTCCAGATCGAAGATATGCGAGGGGCGGCCGTACTCGAACATCACATAGTTGGAGATGTCCACCAGGGCCGTCACCGAGCGCTGGCCGCAGCGCGCCAGACGCTCCACCATCCAGGCAGGCGTCTTCGCCCTGGTGTTGACACCGCGCACGATGCGGCCGGCAAAGCGGCCACACAGATCGGGCGCCTCGACGCGCACCGGCAGTTGGTCGTGGTGCTTGAGCGCCACCGGCGGGAATGCCGGCGTCTGCAGCGGCGTGCCGGTCAGCGCCGAGACCTCGCGCGCGATGCCATAGACGCTCAGGCCATGGCCCAGATTGGGCGTGAGCTTGAGGGTGAAGAGCGTGTCGTCGAGATTCAGATGCTGGCGGATGTCCTGCCCGATCGGCGCACCGGCATCCAGCTCGAGCAAGCCGCCATGGTCCTCGCTGAGCTTGAGCTCGCGCGCCGAGCACAGCATGCCGAAGCTTTCCACGCCGCGCAGCTTGCCCACCTTGATCTGGAAGGGCTTGCCGTCCTCGCCCGGGGGCAGCTCGGCGCCCACCGTGGCCAGCGGCACCTTGATGCCGGTGCGCGCGTTGGGTGCACCGCAGACGATTTGCAGCGGCTCCCCATTGTTGAATTGAGCGCCGGCGTTGACCTTGCACACGCGCAACTTGTCGGCGTTAGGGTGCTGCTCGGCCTCGAGAATCTCGGCCACCACGATGCCATGGAAGGGCGGCGCGGCGGGGCGCAGCTCTTCCACCTCCATACCGGACATGGTGAGCAGATTGGCCAGCTCTTGGGTATTCAGGGGCGGATTGCAGAAGCTCCGCAGCCAGGACTCGGGGAATTGCATGTCTTGTTCTCTTCAGGCTTGTTCGGTGGTGGGCGGCAGCAGCGTCTCGTTCACTTGAACTGGGACAGGAAGCGCAGATCGCCATCAAAGAACAGGCGCAGGTCGTTCACGCCATAGCGCAGCATGGCCAGGCGGTCGATGCCCGAGCCGAAGGCGAAGCCGATGTAGCGCTCCGGGTCCAGGCCCATATTGCGTATCACCTGGGGGTGCACCTGGCCGGCACCGGAGACCTCCAGCCAACGGCCTTTCAGCGGGCCGGACTCGAACATGATGTCGATTTCGGCGCTGGGCTCGGTGAAGGGGAAGTAGCTGGGGCGGAAGCGCAACTCGAGCGCGTCGGTCTCGAAGAAGGCCGTGATGAAGTTCAGGTAGACCGACTTCAGATCCTTGAAACTGATGTTCTCGCCCACCCACAGGCCCTCGACCTGGTGGAACATGGGCGAATGGGTGGCGTCGCTGTCCACGCGGTAGGTGCGGCCGGGTGCGATCACGCGAATTTCCGGCATCCCTTCGGGTGTGCTCGCCTGATGCGCATAGCGGCGCGCATGCGCCTGCGCATAGCGGATCTGCATCGGCGAGGTATGCGGGCGCAGATTGAACCAGCGGCCGCCCTCGTCCTTCATGTCCACGTAGAAGGTGTCCTGCATCGAACGCGCGGGATGGTTCTCGGGGTTGTTCAGCGCCGAGAAGCTGAACCAGTCGGTCTCGATCTCGGGACCGTCGGCGACGTCGAAGCCCATCGAACCGAAGATGGCCTCGATACGCTCCATCGCGCGCGTGATCGGGTGCAGGCCACCGGTGCCACGCTGGCGACCGGGCAGGCTCACGTCCAGGGCCTCGGCCTTCAGTTGCAGGGCCAGCTCCGCATCGGCCAGTTGCTGGCGGCGCGCCGTCAGCGCGCTCTCGATGCCTTGCTTGAGCTGGTTGATCTCGGCACCACGACTCTTCTTTTCCTCGACCGTGAGGGCAGCCAGTCCCTTCATCAGCTCGGTGACCCGCCCAGACTTGCCCAGGAATCGGGCCTTGGCATTTTCCAGGTCGGCGGGTGTGTTGGCCGCGGCAAACTCTGCCTGGGCGCTTTGAAGCAGTTGATCGAGGTCGTTCATCGCTGGGGCGAGTCGGAATCAAATAAGAAAAGGCCGAACACCAGGGTGTCGGCCTTTAAAGGTGCGCGCCCCGGCTTGCGTCGGGGCCGCCACGGCCAACCCGCAGAGCGGGCTGGCTGCTGGCAATTAAGCGAGAGCGGCCTTCACCTTGGCGAAGATGCTGGCAAAACCAGCAGGATCGTTGACGGCGAGATCGGCCAGGACCTTGCGGTCGATGTCGATCTGAGCCTTCTTCAGGCCAGCCACGAACTTGCTGTAGGTCAGTCCCAGACCGCGGCTTGCGGCGTTGATACGCGCAATCCACAGGGCACGGAACACGCGCTTCTTGGCACGGCGGTCACGGTAGGCGTACTGGCCCGCCTTCATCACCGCCTGCTTGGCGATGCGGAAGACGTTCTTACGACGACCACGGAAGCCCTTGGCCAGAGCCAGGACCTTCTTGTGACGAGCACGGGCGGTTACACCACGTTTGACGCGAGGCATGTTGTATCTCCTTGAATATGTGGATTACAGACCAGCAAAGGGCAGCATCTGAGCGATGTGACCCATGTTGGTTTCATGCACGTCGGTCGCACCACGCAGGTGGCGCTTGTTCTTCGTGGTCTTCTTGGTCAGGATGTGGCGCTTGAACGCCTGACCGCGCTTGACGGTACCACCCGGACGCACGCGAAAACGCTTCTTCGCGCTGCTCTTGGTCTTCATTTTGGGCATGTTATTGCTCCTTTTAAGTACGTCCCAGGGGCGGCCTCGATTCACTCGCTGCACTTGTTGGCCTCTGGAGACTAATAAACCCGCCGACGACCAAATCGGCGGGTTGAAACTGCAAGACCTCGACTCGCGCCGAGGCCTCTTGCGTCAGCGCTTCTTGGGCGCCAACACCATGATCATCTGCCGGCCTTCCAGCTTGGGCATGTTTTCGACCACGGCCACATCCGACAGCTCATCGCGAATGCGCTCCAACAAGCGCATGCCGATGTCCTGGTGGGTGATTTCGCGACCGCGATAACGCAGCGTCACCTTACCCTTGTCACCGTCTTCGGCGATGAAGCGGCGCAGATTGCGCATCTTGATCTGGTAGTCGCCCTCGTCCGTACCCGGGCGGAACTTGACTTCCTTGATCTCGATGACCTTCTGCTTGGCCTTGGCCTCGGCAGCACGCTTCTGCTCCTGGTACTTGAACTTGCCATAGTCCATCAACCGGCACACGGGCGGGTTGGCGGTGGCAGAGATCTCGACCAAGTCCACATCCAGCTCACCCGCCATGCGCAGGGCTTCCTGGATGCTCACAACCCCGATAGGCTCGTTTTCCGGGCCATTCAGGCGGACTTCGGGAGCAAGAATTTCACGGTTCAGCCGATGCTTTCGCTCGGGAATCGCACGACGGTCAGCAAAAGTAGCGATGGTGCCACCCTTTCAATAAACCCAAGGCAGGGGCTCAGACAAAAGCAAAAACGCGCCCAGCTTTCAACCTCTTCAGGTCTTGGCCGCAATGTCGCTGGTGATCTTCGCGATGAAGTCTTCCAGCGCCATCACACCCAGATCTTGGTTGCCACGGGCGCGCACCGCAACGGCTCCATTTGCCTTCTCCTTGTCGCCAACGACCAGGATGAACGGAACCTTTTGCAAGGAATGCTCGCGGATTTTATACGTGATTTTCTCGTTCCGCAAATCACTCGAGACCCTAAGCCCTTGTTTTTGCAGCGTTTTCACGATTTCCGCGACGTAATCCGCCTGCGCATCGGTGATATTGGCCACCACCACCTGGGTCGGCGCCAGCCAAGCCGGCAGCGCGCCGGCATGCTGTTCGATCAGGATGCCGATGAAGCGCTCCAGGCTGCCGACGATGGCCCGGTGCAGCATCACGGGCGTCTTGCGCTCGCCATGCTCGTCCACATACTCGGCGCCCAGGCGGCCGGGCATCGAGAAGTCCACCTGCATGGTGCCGCATTGCCATTGACGGCCCAACGCGTCCTTCAGCGTGTACTCGATCTTGGGGCCGTAGAAGGCACCGTCGCCGGGGGCGATGACGATTTCCACGCCCGAAGCGCGCAGCGATTCCATCAAGGCATGCTCGGCCTTGTCCCACACCTCGTCAGAGCCGATGCGGGCCTCGGGGCGCGTTGCGACCTTGTAGATGATGTCGGTGAAGCCGAAGTCCTTGTAGACCTTCTGCAGCAGCGCCGTGTAGTTGACGCACTCCTGCAGGATCTGGTCTTCGGTGCAGAAGATGTGGCCATCGTCCTGCGTGAAGCCACGCACGCGCATGATGCCGTGCAGGCCGCCGGTGGGCTCGTTGCGATGGCACTGGCCGAATTCGCCGAAGCGCAGCGGCAGGTCGCGGTAGCTCTTGATGCCGTGCTTGAAGATCAGGATGTGACCGGGGCAGTTCATCGGCTTGAGCGCGTAGTCGCGCTTTTCCGATTCGGTCGTGAACATATTGTCACGGTACTTGTCCCAGTGGCCCGTCGCCTCCCAGAGCGTCTTGTCCAGCAACTGCGGGCCCTTGACCTCCTGGTAGCCGTTGTCACGGTAGACCGCGCGCATGTACTGCTCGACCTGCTGCCACACCGTCCAACCCTTGGGGTGCCAGAACACCACGCCGGGCGCGTGCTCGTCGATGTGGAAGAGCTCCAGCTCCTTGCCCAGCTTGCGGTGGTCGCGCTTCTCGGCCTCTTCCAGCATCAGGAGGTACTTGGCCAGGTCATCCTTGGTCGCCCAGGCGGTGCCGTAGATGCGCTGCAGCTGCTCGTTGCGATGGTCGCCGCGCCAGTAGGCACCGGCCACCTTCATCAGCTTGAAGTGCTTGAGCTTGCCCGTGGACGGCACATGCGGGCCGCGGCACAGATCGGTGAAGGCACCCTCGGCGTACAGCGACACATCCTGGTCGGCCGGAATGCTCTCGATGATCTCGGCCTTGTAGGCCTCGCCGATGCCCTTGAAGTAGCTGACGGCCTCGTCGCGTGGCAGCACCGAGCGCAGCACCTTCTCGTCCTTCTTGGCCAGCTCGGCCATCTTGGCCTCGATGGCGGCCAGATCATCGGGCGTGAAGGGGCGCTTGTAGCTGAAGTCGTAGTAGAAGCCATGCTCGATCACCGGGCCGATGGTGACCTGGGCCTCGGGGAACAGCTCCTTCACCGCATAGGCCAGCAGGTGGGCCGTCGAGTGGCGGATCACCTCCAGGCCATCGGCATCCTTGTCGGTGATGATGGCCAGCTGCGTATCGGCCTCAATCAGGTGGCTGGTATCCACCAGGCGCGCGGCATCGCCCTGCCCCACGCGTCCGGCCAGTGCGGCCTTGGCCAGGCCGGCGCCGATGGAGGCGGCCACCTCGGCCACCGTGACGGCCTGGGCGAACTCGCGCTTGGAACCGTCTGGCAATTGAATCGAAATCATGATGAGCAAACTCCAAAAAGCAAAAAGCGCGGCCACTTGCCGCGCTGTTCAATGCCGGACGTTTGAGTTCCAGCTGAGATGAGACGTGACGAGCCGCGGCCGACTAAACCCTCGAGGTGGTGGTCGTAGTTCGCGGTGTCATAACCAAGTCGCCTTTCTCAGCCCTTGTGCGTTGATCGTGGCCCAATTGTAGGCGAGGCCCGGGTTGGGCCGTCAAGCGCATCACAAGCGTTGCAGGCGACCCTCAACCACGCGCACGCGCTCGCCCACCCGCAGGCCATCCAGGCGCTCGAAATCAAAGGCCTGCTCGCCCGCGCCCTCCAGGTGGACCCAGACGCGAAAGCGCGCCTGAGCGCGCCTCTCATCGCGCCGCTCATCGCGCCGCCCCTCCTGGCGCTCGATCTCATTGCCGATCACGGCGCCCGCCACGGCGCCGATCACCGTCGCGGCGGCGCGACCTTCGCCACGCCCCATCTGGTTGCCCACCACGCCACCGATGACGCCACCGACCACGGCGCCGGCCCCGCTGCTGCCCGGGCGTTCGTTCTCGTAGCGACCGTCATAGCGGCTCTCGCGCCCACCGCCCAGCTGTTCGATGCTGCGCACATAGCCGTACTGGACGAACTGCTGCGCGCCACGGTAGTCGGCCCCGTAATAGCCTTGCTGATAGGGCTGCGGATAGCCCCGCTGATCGCGCGGCCCATGGGCGCAGGCAGACAGGCTCAACAGCCCGAACAGCAGACATGGGGCAAACAGTCTTGAGGGAAGCAAGGCCATCATCTGAAACTCCAGGAAGCAATCCGACCCCGCCACAACGCCGGCAGGGCCCGGCCGGTTGTCAGGCATTTACGTTTGTTACGGCGCGCGGCTCCCTAAGTTTCAGGCTGGGGCCGGCGGCACTCTGGGCGTAGCCTGCGAACTTTCGAGCACGCCGCTCGAGAGCCACCGCAAAGGGAAGCGCCATGCCCCACCCACACCACTTCACCGCGCTGCTGGCCCTGCTGATCGCCTCGGCCTCGTACGCGGCGCCCCGCCAGCTCGACGTCAGCGCCCCCGGCGGTTTTCTCAACGCCTGCGCCGCCCCCAGTGGTGGCGGCAGCGGCGGCTGGGCCGGCGACGACATCAGCGGCTGGTTCACCAGCGGCAGCTGCGATGCGCATGACTTCGGCAGCCCGGGTGGCGCCAGCGGCAGTGCTGCATCCAGCGGCCCTTCGATCAGCAACAACGCCAGCGGCTGGGCGACGCTGGGCGCGACGCTGATGAGCGCCGAGAACCACTCGCCGGCGTCCACCTTCTTCGCGCATGGCGGCGTCAACGGCGGCTATACCGATCAGCTGACGGTGTCGCTGCCGGGCTTCGAGGGTCAGGCCGGCTACCTGCTGCTACGGGTGGGTGTGGCCGGCACCCTGCAAGCCAGCGCCGAGACCGGCGCGGCCGGTTTCGAGGTGGTGCCCTATGTCAACAAGCAGTTGCTCAATGCCGGCAACCCGGGCTATGACGACGGCAGCTCCAACCATCTGTGGGCCACCGATCGCCAGGTCGGCGCCTGGGGCGTGGCCTCGGCCCCGGATGCCAGCCTGGCGGTCAACGAGATCGTGGTGTTCAGCCTGCCGGTCGTGGTCGGGCAGGCGCTGGATGTCGGCATCTACGCGATGGCCGAGGCCGGCCAGCGCAGCTCGGGCGGCTTCCCCGGCTGGTATGCCAACAGCCAGGTGCAGTTCGGCAGCTTTCTGGCCGGCGCGCCGCTGCTGATGATCGGCGGCCAGGCGCAGCCAGGCTTCAGCATCAGTTCCGCCTCGGGCTTCGACTGGACGCAGGCCGCGGCCGTACCCGAACCGCAGCAATGGGCGCTGTGGGCCGCCGGCCTCGGCTGGCTGGTACTGCGACTGCGGCGCCGCGCCGGCTGAACCGGCCCTACAGCGCCATGGCCTGGAGACCGGGCCTGGCGCAGGCGGCCGCGAACTCGTCGCGCAGACGCTGACTCTCCGCGATAGCGCGCCGCCAGGCCCCGGCGCGCGCGGCCACATCGTCGCCGTAATGCATGAAGTCCGCGCGGTCCGGCAGCTTGGCGCGCGGCAAGCTGGCCACCCAGTCGGGGTGCGGGGCCAGCAGCACCACATTATCCAGAAACGCCGAGGCGCGATGCCGGTGCTTGAGCGCCTTGTCCAGCCAGCCCGGGATGACTTCGCGCTGGAAATGCGGGTACAGCACCAGGCCGTCGCCCAGCATGGCGGCGTAGTTCAGGTGCAGGTGGTAGTCGGTGATGCCGCCGTCCCAGTAGGCGCCGGCGGGCGCGCCGGCGATGTCGTGCACGGCGCGCAACCAGAACGGAATCGAGCAGCTCGCCAGCATGGCCGCCTGCAGGTTCGCGGGGCTCAGCGCCACCTGCCGGCTGCGGTAATCGTGCAAGGGAATGGGCAGGGGCGCGCGCGGGTCCGAGAACACCACGCGTTCCAGCCAGCCGCCCATGGCGCGGCGCGACAGGGCATTCGCGGCGAAGGCCGCGCCATAGCCCAGCGGCGTGCGCCAGCGGCTCTCGCGCGCCAGCAGATGGCGGCCGCGCGAGGTGAACACATGCAGGCGCCAGCGCGGGTGGGCCAGCAGATCGGCCTCGCGGCCGTCGAAGATCGCGGCCAGCGTGGCGGCAAAGCCGCGGCTCACCGCACTGGCATCGGGCTGCTTGCCCGGCGCACTCTCGTAGCGCTGCGCCACATAGGCCTCGGCCATGCGCTCGAACTCGCGCGCCGCCGCCGCGCCGTCCCGCGCCAGGCAGGCCGTGGCCATGCGCCAGCAGCCGATCGAGGCACCCAGCAGATGCACCTCCTGGGCGCTGGCAGCCAGCCACTCGCCGAAGATGAAACGGTCCAGCGGATTCAGGATCAGGCCCTTGGGTCCGCCGGCCGCCGCGGGGATCACCCGCACATCGTCGGGCCGCAGGCCGCGCTCGGCCAAACGCGCGCGCGCCCGCGGTCCTGCGAAGATCTGCAAGGCCTGCATGCCGTCCCTTACCCCCGCCTACAGCTTCATTTCCAGGTTCACGCCAAACCAGCCACGGCCCTCGCGCGTGCTGGTGCTGCCATAGCCACTGGCCAGCAGGGTCGCTGAGCGCGTCTGCACCGGGGCGAAGTTGTTGGCCGAGACGCGCAGCGACAGCTGGCGGCTGAAGGCCCATTGGGCGAACATGTCCAGCGAGCGCGTGCGCGTGATCTCGAGCGCCTGCACGGCCGTCTGCTGGGTCGCGTAACCCGGCGTGTAGGCCAGGCTCGCCCCCATATTGAGCGGCAGGCCGCTGACGCGGTAGTCGAAGCCCAGATTGGCCGACCAGGGTTGCTGGCTGTCCAGGCGGTTGTTGGGGCCCAGCACCGCGTCCACCCTGGAGTGGTAGAAATTCAGCGCCGCACGCAGATTCAGCGCCAGCTTGGGATCGAAGAGCGCGGGCAGCAGCTCGCCGGCACGGCCCTTCATCTCCAGCTCCAGGCCCATGCTCTGCGCCTTGGAGAAGTTCACCGGCCGCGACACATAGCGCTGCACCGGCGACCACGACACCGTCTCCAGCGTGGTGACGCTGCGTATCAGCTCGTTCACATGGCGGTAGAAGCCGCCCACGCTGATCATGCCGCCGCCGGCCAGGTACTTCTCGAAGGCGATGTCCAGGCCGGTGGCCAGCTCGGGCTTGAGCCCGGGGTTGCCGACGCGGTCGGGCGCCAGCTCGGTATTGGCCATGCCGGCATCGGGAAACAGGCTGCTCAGGGCCGGCCGTGCCAACAGGGCGTTCAGGTCCGGCGCCTTGTAGCTGCGCGTCAGCGAGGCGCGTATCAGGTCGCGCCCCTTGGCGTCGAGCTTGTAGTTCAGGTGCCAGACCGGCGTGATCACGCGGCTGGTGTTGCGCACCTCCTCGCCCAGGCCCACGCTCTCGGTGGCGATGCGCTCGCCGCGCAGTCCCAGATAGGTGGACCATTGCGGCGAGAGTTCCCACTCGTCCTGCACGAACAGGGCCTGGCGCTGGATGCGTGCGCCAAAGGGCTGGCCGTCGAACTCGGGCAGCTGCGGCCGGCCCAGTTCGGTCACCGTGCGCTCCTCGTTGCGCTTGCGCCATTCCAGGTCCCAGCCCAGGGTCAGGCTATGGGCATCGCCCAGCAGCTGGGCGTACTTGCCGGCCTGGGTCAGGCTGCGGTCGTGGTTGTCGCCGACCGTGTGGCGCTGGTCGGCGCCGGCGCGATAGGTCTGGGTATCGAAGATGCTCTTGGAGTCGCCCGCGCCGGCCTTGAGCTCGACGCGCTGGCTGTCGCTGAAGCGGTTCACGTACTGCGCATTGGCGCGCAGGTTCTGCCAGATGCCATGGCTGTAGGCATCGTCGTCGATGCTGGCATTGGGCGTCACCGCCTCGTTGCGGTAGAGCTGGCGGTTGTTCCAGTTGCCGCGCTGGGCAAAGCCCTGCAGGCTCAGCGTCTCCTCGTCGCTCAAGCGCCAGTTGACGCGCGGCGCGCTGTTGAACCCATGGCCCCAGACCGGCTGCAGCTGGTGCTGCACCGAGCTGGCCGGCTTGCCATCGGTGCCGGGCATGGTGCGCGCCAGCGTCGCTTCGTTCTGGCTGCGCCACTCGAACGCCGAGACCGGCAGCGACAGGGCCAGCGGCCCCAGCGTCTCGCCGAAGGTGAAGGTGGCCGAGGGAGTGGGCCGCAGCGCGCTATAGCCGACACCCAGGCGCAGATCGCGCTGGGTCACGCGCGGGGCGTCCTTCAGGATGATGTTGATCGCGCCGGCCACGGCCTGCGCGCTCTGGTCGGCGGTGGGGCCCTTGGTGACCTCGATGCGCTCCACCTGCGCCGGGCTCAGCTGGTCCAGTTGGAAGCCGGGCGGCGCCGGATCGCCGTTGATGAGTATCAGCGTGTAGCCGGCGCCCAGGCCGCGCATGCGCGGCGCGCCGCCGGCCAGATCGACCCCGGGCAGGCGCTTCAGCACATCGGCCACATTGGTGTCACCGTACTTGTCCATCTCCTCGCGGCCATAGATCTGCTTGGCCACGGTGGCCTTGCGGCGCAGATCGGTATCGCTCTGCCGGCTGGAGGTGATTTCCACGCGGTCCAGCTTGGCGCCGGCCGGCCGCTGCTGCGGTTCACCCACACCGGGGGGCAGGTCTTGCGCACGGGCCGGGCTGGCGCACAGCGCGAGGGTGGCAGCAGCCACGGCGGACAGGACAAAGGCTCTCAAGAAGTACTCCAGGGGACGATCGGACGCGCGGCACCATAGCCCAGACGCGCGCGCCGGTCAGCCGCCATGCGATCAGTTGCGGGATCCGGGGTGCCAAGCCCGGCCCGCAGTATCTCAGCGCTCGCTCAGCGTTTGCCCTGCAGCTTGGCAAAGGCCGCGGCCATGGCATTGCCACCCGTGGCCGCTGGGGCGCTGTGCGCACGCGCCGCGCCCGCCGGGCGCTCGTGGCGCGCCGCCGGGCGGAAGCTGTTGTCCTGCGCCTTGCGCTCGCCGCGCGGCGCGGCGGCCGCATCCAGCTTCATGGTCAGCGAGATGCGCTTGCGCGCCAGGTCCACCTCCAGCACCTTGACCTTGACGATGTCGCCGGTCTTCACCACCTCGCGCGCATCACTGACGAACTTGTTGGCCAGCTGGCTCACATGCACCAGGCCGTCCTGGTGCACGCCCAGGTCCACGAAGGCACCGAACTGCGCCACATTGGAGACCGTGCCCTCCAGCACCATGCCTTCCACCAGGTCCTTGATGTCGTCCACGCCCTCGTTGAAGCGCGCCACCTTGAAGTCAGGTCGCGGGTCGCGGCCGGGCTTCTCCAGCTCGGCAAAGATGTCCTTGACCGTGATGGCGCCGAACTTCTCGTCCGCAAAGGCCTCGGGCTTGAGCGCACGGATCACGTCGCTGCGCCCCATCACCTCGGCCGCCGGGCGGCCCAGCTGGGCCAGCACGCGCTGCACCAGCGGATAGGTCTCGGGGTGCACGCCCGAGAGGTCCAGCGGGTTGTCGCCATCGCGGATGCGCAGAAAACCCACCGCCTGCTCGAAGGTCTTGGGGCCTAGCCCCGTCACGTCCAGCAACTGCTGGCGGTTCTTGAAGGCACCGTGGGTGTCGCGCCAGCGCACGATGCTGGCGGCCACCGCGTTGGAGAGGCCCGACACGCGCGACAGCAGCGGCGCCGAGGCGGTGTTGAGGTCCACCCCCACCGAGTTCACGCAGTCTTCCACCACCGCCACCAGGGTGCGCGCCAGCTCGCTCTGGTTCACGTCGTGCTGGTACTGGCCCACGCCGATGCTCTTGGGGTCGATCTTCACCAGCTCGGCCAGCGGATCCTGCAGGCGGCGTGCGATCGAGACGGCGCCGCGCAGGCTCACGTCCAGGTCGGGCAGCTCCTTGGAGGCGAACTCGGAGGCCGAATACACCGAGGCGCCGGCCTCGCTGACCACCACCTTCTCGATCACAGTGCCGGGTGCCAATTGCTGGATGCGCTTGATCAGATCGGCCGCCAGCTTGTCGGTCTCGCGGCTGGCCGTGCCATTGCCGATCGCGATCAGGTTCACGCCATGCGTGGCCACCAGGCGCGCCAGCGTGTGCAGCGCGCCTTCCCAGTCCTTGCGCGGCTCGTGCGGGTAGACGGTGTGGGTGTCCAGCACGCGGCCGGTATCGCTCACCACCGCCACCTTCACACCGGTGCGGATGCCGGGGTCCAGGCCCATCACCACGCGCTTGCCGGCCGGCGCGGCCAGCAGCAGATCGCGCAGGTTCTCGGCGAACACCTTGATGGCGACCTTCTCGGCCTCGTCGCGCAGGCGCGCGAACAGATCGCGCTCCAGGCTCATGCTGAGCTTGACCTTCCAGGTCCAGGCCACCGTCTTGCGCAGCAACTCGTCGCTGGCACGCTTGCCATGGCTCCAACCGAGGTGGCGCGCGATGCGGCCTTCGGCCAGCCCAGGCTGGCCGGCCACCACCTCCTCGTCCAGCACCAGCTTGGCATCCAGGAACTCCTGGGTGCGGCCGCGGAACACCGCCAGCGCGCGGTGCGAGGGCACGGTGCGGATAGGCTCCGCATAGTCGAAGTAGTCGCGGAACTTGGCGATGTCGGGGTTGTTCTCGTCCTTGCCTTCCATCAGCTTGGACTGGAACAGGCCCTCGGCCCACAGCCATTCGCGCAGCTTGCCGATCAGCAGGGCATCCTCGGCCCAGCGCTCGGAGAGCAGGTCGCGCACGCCGTCCAGCACCGCGAAGGCGTCGGCAAAACCCAGCTCGGCATTCACGAAGGCTGAGGCCTCGGCCTGCGGGTCCAGCGTGGGGTCGGCAAACAGCTTGTCGGCCAGCGGCTCCAGGCCGGCCTCGCGGGCGATCATGCCCTTGGTGCGGCGCTTCTGCTTGTAGGGCAGGTAGAGGTCTTCGAGCTCCTGCTTGGTGGGCGCGGCCTCGATGGCTGCGCGCAGCTCGGGCGTGAGCTTGCCCTGCTCTTCGATGCTCTTGAGCACCGCGGCGCGGCGCTCTTCGAGCTCGCGCAGATAGCCCAGGCGCGACTCCAGCTCGCGCAGCTGGATGTCGTCGAGGCCGTCGGTGGCCTCCTTGCGGTAACGGGCGATGAAGGGCACGGTGGCCCCGCCATCGAGCAGCTCCACGGCGGCGTGGATCTGGGCCGGGCGAACTTTCAGTTCGGCGGCAATCTGAAGCAGGATCTTGTCCAAAACGTCGGGGATCGGCTGAATGCGAAGCGCGCGAGTTTGCCACAGCGGGCCATGCAGCGGCGTCAGCGCGCCAGCAGCAGGGTCTCGCTCTCGTCCTTCAGGCCCACGCCGCTCAGGCGGCGGCGCAGGGCCTCGCGCAGCAGCCAGTTCAGGCGCAGCGCCGCCAGCGCGGGCGCCAGGCCTTGCGGGCGGATATTGCTGATGCAGTTGCGCTGTGCATCGTGGCAGCCCAGGCGTGGCGCGTGGGTGAGGTAGGCACCCAGGCTGTCGGGCGAAGACAGCCCCGGTCGCTCACCGATCAGCATCAGGGCCAGGCACGCACCCAGCAGCCCGGCCGCGTCATCGGCCAGGGCCACGCGCGCCTGGCTGGCCAGCAGCAGCGGCGCCAGGCTGAACTCGCCGCGCAATGCGTCGCGCAACGCCCGCAAGAGCGGCACGGCGTGCGCCTGCACCGCCTGGGCCGAGAGCCCGTCGCCCAGCACGATGAGCAGATCCACCGCCGCCCCGCCCTGCGCCTCCAGGCGCTGCGCGCTCGCCGCGTCCAGCCGGCGGCCCAGATCCGGCCGGCGCAGGTACTCGGCGCGGTCGGCGGCGCGGCTGGCCACGCGCAAGCTGGCCCAGCCCTCGGCCTGCAGCGCCGCCTCCAGGGCGGGCAGATCCAGGGCCTGGTGCACGGCATCGCGCGCCTGCGCATGCGCCGCCCCAAAGGCCAGCAGCTCGCGCGTGGGCAGGCTGGCGCCAGCGCGGCCCAGGGCGATGCGCGCCGGCGTGTGGCGGCGCAGCTCGGCCCAGGGGTCGGTGGGTGTGCTCATGACTTCGGCAAGAGCCGCTGCAAGGCCGCTGCCAAGGCGGGCTGGGCGGGCGCCGGCAAGAGCGCGCCCGCCGCATCGGTGATGGACATGGCTTGCAGCCATTCCTCGAACTCCGGCGCACGGCGCAGGCCCAGCAGCTGGCGCACAAACAGCGCGTCGTGGAAGGAGGTGCTCTGGTAGTTCAGCATCACATCGTCGGCACCCGGCACGCCCATCATGAAGTTGAGGCCGGCGCTGGCGAGCAGCACCAGCAGATTGTCCATATCGTCCTGGTCGGCCTCGGCATGGTTGGTGTAGCAGATGTCGCAGCCCATGGGCAGGCCCAGCAGCTTGCCGCAGAAGTGATCTTCCAGCCCGGCGCGGATGATCTGCTTGCCGTCATACAGATACTCCGGGCCGATGAAGCCCACCACCGTATTGACCAGCAGCGGCCGGTAGCGCCGCGCCACCGCATAGGCGCGCGCCTCCAGGGTCTGCTGGTCCACGCCATGGTGGGCATTGGCCGAGAGCGCCGAGCCCTGCCCGGTCTCGAAGTACATCAAGTGCTCGCCGCCACGGCCCAGCCCGCGCACCGCCGCATGCGCCTCGTCCAGCAGCGCGAGGTCGATGCCAAAACTGCGCTGGGCGGCCTCGGTACCGGCAATCGACTGGAACACCAGGTCCACCGGCGCGCCCTGCTGCATCGCCTGCAGGGTGTTGGTGACATGGGTGAGCACACAGCTCTGGGTGGGGATGGCATGGCGCGCGATCAGCTCGTCCAGCATGTGCAGCAGCCGCAGCTGCGCGGCCACGCTGTCGGACACCGGGTTGATGCCGATCACCGCGTCGCCCGCGCCATACATCAGGCCGTCGATGATGCTGGCCAGGATGCCGGCCGGCTCGTCCGCCGGATGATTCGGTTGCAGGCGCACCGCCAGCGTGCCGGGCAGGCCCAGGGTGGAGCGAAAGCGTGTCACCACGCGGCAGCGGCTCGCCACCAGCAGCAGGTCCTGATTGCGCATCAGCTTGCTCACCGCCGCCACCATCTCGGGCGTGAGGCCGGGCGCCAGGGCGGCGAGGCTGGCGCCATCGGCGGCGAGCAGCCAGTCGCGCAACTCGCCCACGGTGAGATGCGCCACCGGTGCGAAGGCGGCGGCATGGTGGCCGTCGATGATGAGGCGCGTGATCTCGTCGGCCTCATAAGGCACCAGGGCCTCCTGCAGAAAGGTATTCAGCGGCAGCTCGGCCAGCGCCATGCGCGCGGCCACGCGCTCCGCGGCACTGTGCGCCGCCAGGCCGGCCAGCTCGTCGCCGGAACGCGCCGGGCTGGCCTTGGCCATCAGCTCGCGCAGATCGGCAAAGTGATAGCTCTGTGCTCCCAGGCTGGCGCGGTATCCCATGGCGGCGTGCTGCTGTAAGCCCCCAGCGTAGCAGCTGGCGCTGGCTAAGCGTTCAGATACGCCGCCGCGCCCTCGCCCGCCACCCAGCCGCTGGCCATGGCGGCGGTGAGCAGATAGCCGCCGGTGGGCGCTTCCCAGTCCAGCATCTCGCCGGCGCAGAACAGGCCGGGCACCTGCTTGAGCATCAGGCGGGCATCGAGCTCGCCCAGGCAGATGCCGCCCGCCGTGCTGATCGCCTCGGCCACCGGGCGCGGGCGCGCCAGGCGCAGCGGCAGCTGCTTGAGCGTGCGCGCCAGCAGCGCCGTGTCCAGGTACTCGGCCTTGCTGAGCACCTCGTGCAGCAGCCCGGCCTTCAGCCCCTCGATGCCCAGCCGGCTCTTCAGGTGCGTGGACATCGAACGCGTGCCACGCCCGCGCGCCACCTCGGCCGCCACCTGGGCCTCGCTGCGGTCGGGCAGCAGGTCCAGCCGGATCAGGGCCTCGCCGAACTCGTCGATTTCCTCGCGCAGGAGGCTGGAGGCGGCATAGATCAGCGAGCCCTCCAACCCGCTGGCGGTGATGACAAACTCGCCCTGGCGCGCAAAGTGGCGCCCGCTGCGGCCCTCGAAATGCAGGGCCACGGGCTTCACCGGCAGGCCGGCAAAGCGCTCGGCAAACAGCGCGCTCCAGCCGGGCGACGGCGCATCGGCGCGCCGCGGGCCCAGGTCGAAGCCGCAGTTCGAGGGGCGCAGGCCCGCCACCGCCACGCCGCGCGCCGTCAGCAGCGGCACCCAGCCGGCGTTCGAGCCGAGCTGGGGCCAGGAGGCCCCGCCCAGCGCCAGCACCACCGCGTCCGCCGCCACGCTGAACTCCTGCCCGGCCTGCGAGAACAGCAGCTCGCGCCGCTCGTTCCAGCCCAGCCAATGGTGGCGCATATGAAAGCGCACGCCCGATTCGCGCAGCCGGCTCAGCCAGGCACGCAGCAGCGGCGCGGCCTTCATGTCGACCGGGAACACTCGCCCCGAGCTGCCCACAAAGGTCTGCACGCCCAGGCCCTGCGCCCATTCGCGCAGGCCCGGCCCGTCCAGATGCTGCAGCCAGGCGGCCACCTCGGCACAGGGCTCGCCACGGCCGGTGCTGTAGCGGCCGGCAAAGGCCTCGCCGGGCTCCGAGTGGGTGAGGTTGAGCCCGCCCTTGCCGGCCAGCAGGAACTTGCGGCCCACCGAGGCCATGGCGTCGTAGACATCCACCTCGGCGCCGGCGGCGCGCAGGCGCTCGGCGGCCATCAGGCCGGCCGGGCCGCCACCGATCACGAGGGCACGAGGGGGGGACGATGGCAGGGAATCAGGCATGGACACTCGCGACAACAACTGGTCGCGAGTGTGCCAGATCGGCCCGTTCGGGCCGATCTACCGGATCAGACGGCCTTGAGCGCCTCGCGCAGCTTCTGCCCCAGCTCCGGCTTGTCCTTGAAGGGATCGCTGGGGTTGCGCAGCTGCATCACGTCTTCCAGGCGGGTCTGCACGCCGGCCAGCGAGTGCGGATGGCTGAAGACATAGAACTGCTCGTGATCCATGGCATCGAACACCATGGCCGCGACCTGGGCGGCGGTGAACTTGCCGGCGTTGACCGCCTTGTCGCTCATGGCCTGGCCGATCAGCTGGCTCCGGGTGGGGCGGCTGCCGGCCATCTCGGCGGGGCGGTTGCGATGGCTTTGCGCAATGCCGGTGGGCACGAAGAAGGGGCACAGCACCGAACAGTGGATCTGCTCGGTCACCAGGGCCAGGTCTTGATAGAGCGTCTCGCTCAAGGCGACCACCGCGTGCTTGGAGACGTTGTAGACGCCCATGTTCGGCGCGTTGAGCATGCCGGCCATCGAGGCGGTGTTGACGATATGCCCTTGATAGCCCGGGTCGGCCTCGGCGGCCGCCAGCATCATGGGCGTGAACAGGCGCACGCCATGCACCACGCCCATCAGGTTGACGCCCAGCACCCATTCCCAGTCGGCCAGGCTGTTCTCCCAGACCAGGCCGCCGGAGCCGACGCCGGCGTTGTTGAAGACGAAATGCGGCGCGCCGAAGCGCTGCTGCACCGCCGCCGCCAGCGCCTCCATCTCCGCGGCCTTGCTCACATCCACCCGCATGGCCAGCAGGGCGTGGCCGTCGAACTCGGCCGCGGCCCGCTCCAGCGCATCGGCCTGTACATCGCACAGCACCAGATTCATGCCGCGCTGGGCGGCCAGGCGCGCCACTTCCAGGCCGAAGCCCGAGCCCGCACCGGTGATCACCGCCGTCTTGCCTTGATAGTTCTTCATGATGCTTGGTCCTCGTCCTTGCGCAGGGCGTAGCCGATGCGCGGGAAATGCACATGCAGCAGGCCGGCACGGGCGTCGCTGCGTTCGATGATGATGCGTTCGTGGCTGAGCCCCACCAGGCGGCCTTGCACCGGGTCGCTGGCGTAGTCGGTGGCCGACACCTGGACCGGCGCGCCGGCGGCAAAGCCCTGCTCGGGCTGCACCGTCACGGCCTCGTGCCGGCCGGCCTCGCGGGCGATGGCGAGCGCCGCCTCGCTGTCCAGCTTCTCGTGCCGGCCATGGCCAAAGGCCGCAACGCGCTTGAACCAGTCGGCCAGCGCCGCATACGGCGCCAGGATGGCGTCCACCGGCGGCGCACGCCGGATGTACCAGAGGCTCTGCGCCACCGAGAAGTCCGCCACCGAGGGCTCGGCGCCGAGCAGGAAGGCACGGCCGTCCTTGAGCAACAAGCTCTCCAGCCAGCCCAAGTAGCTCTGCAGCGCGGCGGCCGCATCACGCGCGCTCGGGCGCTTCATGCCGGCCGTCATGGCGGCGCGGTCGGCCGCGAAGGCCTGCAGGAATTCGGGCGGCGCGCCGGCAAAGATGGCGGCGGCGCCGGCCGGTTGCATGGTGTAGGGGATGGCGGCCCAGAACAGGTCGGAGTCGGCCCATTGCGCGAGCAGCGGGGCCATGCCGGCGGCCGCCACCGGATACAGCGTGGGCGCGGGATGGCGCGCCTCGATCACCTGGCACATCAGCGCGCTGTCGCAGTAGATGTCGGCCCCGATCTGCAGAAAGGGCGTGCGCCGGTAGCCGCCGGTGAGCGCCACCACGTCGGGTTTGGGCAGCATCACCGGCACCGTGACGCTCTGCCAGGCCAGGCCCTTGTAGCCCAGCACCAGCCGCATCTTCTCGGAGAAGGGCGAACCGGCGTAATGGTGCAGTATCAATTCGCTCATGAGACCTCCTGCCGCATGTCGATATGGGGGATGCCGTCCTCGTCGTAGACCGCCGAGACCGGCGCAAAACCCAGGCTGGCATAAAAGCCCTGCAGATAGGCCTGGGCCTGCAGGCTCACCGCCTGGCCCGGCCAGCGCCGCGCGCATTCGGCCAGGGCCTGCTGCATCAGCGCGCGCCCCTGGCCCTGGCCGCGCGCCTGCGGCGCGGTCAGCACACGGCCGATCTTGGGCCCGTCCAGCAGGCGCGCATAGGCGAGCAGCCGGCCGTCCTCGGCCAGGCCCAGCAGATGCCAGGCCTGCAGATCCTGGCCATCGGGGTCCAGATAGACGCAGGCCTGCTCGACCACGAACACCTCGGACCGCAGGCGCAGCACCGCGTAGAGGGTGCGTGCGTCCAGCTCGTCCAGGCGTGCACAGCGCCAGCTCAGCATCAGATCAGCTTGACGATCTGCTTGCCGAAGTTCTTGCCCTTGAGCAGGCCCAGGAAGGCCTCGGGCGCGCTGGCGATGCCTTCGGCCACGCTCTCGCGGTACTTGAGCTTGCCGGTGGCCACCAGGGTGCCCAGCTCCTTGAGCGCCTCGGGCCAGACCTCCATGTGCTCGGAGACGATGAAGCCCTCGATCTTCATGCGGTTCACCAGGATCAGCTGGGGCGCGCTCATCGGGATGGGCTCGCCGTTGTAGCCGGAAATCATGCCGCACATGGCGACACGGCTGAAGGCATTGGCGCGCAGCAGCACGGCGTCGAGGATCATGCCGCCGACATTCTCGAAATAGCCGTCGATGCCGTTCGGGCAGGCGGCCTTGAGTGCGGCCGAGAGCGACTTCACGTCCGGGTGGGCCTTGTAGTCGATGCAGGCATCGAAGCCCAGTTCCTCGACCACGTAGCGGCATTTGTCGGCGCCACCGGCGATGCCGACGGCACGCGCGCCGCGCACCTTGGCAAGCTGGCCCACCGCACCGCCGACGGCGCCGCTGGCGGCGCTCACCACCACCGTCTCGCCCGGCTTGGGGTTGATGATCTTGACCAGGCCGTACCAGGCCGTCACGCCCGGCATGCCCACCGCGCCCAGATAGGCCGAGAGCGGGATATGGCTGGTGTCGACCTTCTGCAGCACGCCGCGCTGGCTGGCATCGACGAGCTGGTACTCCTGCCAGCCGCCCATGCCCACCACCTTGTCGCCCGGCTTGAAGTTGGCATTGAGCGACTCCACCACCTCGCCCACGGTGCCGCCCAGCATCACCTCGCCCAGCGGCTGGGGTTGGGCATAGCTCTTGCCGTCGTTCATGCGGCCGCGCATATAGGGGTCCAGGCTCAGGTAATGGTTGCGCACCAGCACCTGGCCCTCGGTCAGCGCCGGCACGGCGGCCTCGACCAGCTTGAAGTTCTCGGCCGTGGGCTCACCCTGCGGGCGCGAGGCCAAATGAATCTGATGGTTGATGCGGCTCATGGGCTAGAACTCCTGGTGAACAAAACACGATGCCGCGATTGAATCACGCGCGCCGGAGCGGCAAAGTCCCATGGGCGACAAAAAAGCACGACCGTTCTAAAACAGCCGGGAACGGCAATCGGCCACGGCGAGCGCGCAATCAAACCCGCCAAAAAGGCCTTGATCCTCTCGCATTGCCGCCCTCGCTGAGGTGGAATACAAGACTGACCGGGCCCGCGCCCGGCCACAGCAACAAGGAGCACCGGGAAATGCAGTTATCCGATTACAAGATCTCCATCAAGCTGGTCGCGAGCTTTCTCGCCGTGGCCCTGATCGGCGCCGCGACGGGCAGCTTTGCCGTCTACAACATGAACCGCATCAACGATGCCGACAGCGATCTCTACGACCACGAGACCATCGGTCTGTCGCTGGTGAAGGAAGCCAATGTCGAGCGCCTCAAGGGCGTGGTGGCGCTGCGCGACGCCATCCTGGCCACCGATGGCCAGGAGCGCGAGAGCTACCTCAAGTCGGCCCAGGGCAGCCGCGATCTGGCCCTGAGCCTGATCGAGCAGGCCGGCGAGCATGTGCGCAACGACAAGGCCAAGCAAAGCCTGGCGCAGCTGCAAAGCGATTGGGGCAAGGACAAGGCCAGCACCGAGGGCCTGATCCAGCGCATCGCCAAGGCCGACCTCAACACCTCCAACGACACCCTCAAATTCCTCAAGAGCGAGTACGCGCCCAACAGCGTCGCCGTCGGCAAGGCGATGAGCCAGCTCTCGCAGCTCAAGGAGGGCGACGCCAAGGACATCTCCGACGCCAACGACGCGCTCTACACCAGCAGCCGCAACATCACCTTCGTGCTGATCGTGCTGGGCGTGGTGGCCGGCGTGGCGCTGGGCCTGGCCATCAGCCGCCATGTGACCCGGCCGCTGGAAGAGGCGGTGCGCGCGGCGCAGCGCATGAGCGAGGGCGACATGACCCAGAGCCTGCGCAGCGGCGGCAAGGACGAGACCTCGCAGCTGCTGCAGGCGCTCGAGACCATGCGTCAGCGCCTGCGCGACATCGTCGCCACGGTGCGCGGCAATTCCGAGAGCGTGGCCACCGCCAGCGCCGAGATCGCCCAGGGCAATTCGGACCTGAGCCAGCGCACCGAGGAGCAGGCCAGCGCGCTGGAGGAAACCGCCGCCACCATGGACCAGCTGGGCGCCACGGTGCGCAACAACGCCGACAGTGCCCAGCAGGCCAATCAGCTGGCCCTGGGCGCCTCCGATGTGGCGGCGCGCGGCGGCGAGGTGGTGGCCCAGGTGGTGCAGACCATGGGCGGCATCAACGAGAGCTCACGCAAGATTGCCGACATCATCACGGTGATCGACGGCATCGCCTTCCAGACCAATATCCTGGCGCTGAACGCGGCGGTGGAAGCCGCGCGCGCCGGCGAGCAGGGGCGTGGCTTCGCGGTGGTGGCCTCCGAGGTGCGCAGCCTGGCCCAGCGCAGCGCCGAAGCGGCGAAGGAAATCAAGTCGCTGATCGGCGCCAGCGTCGAACGCGTGGAGCAGGGCAATGCCCAGGTGGCGCGCGCGGGCGAGACCATGGAAGAAGTGGTCAACGCGATCAAGCGCGTCACCGACATCGTCGGCGAGATCAGCTCGGCCAGCCGCGAGCAGAGCTCGGGGGTCTCTCAGGTGGGCGAGGCCATCACCCAGATGGACAAGGTCACGCAGCAGAACGCCGCCCTGGTGGAACAGAGTGCCGCCGCGGCCGAAAGCCTGAAGCAGCAGGCCGAGGAGCTGGTGAGCGTGGTGTCGGTGTTCAAGCTGGATGCTCACCACCATCACTGAGCGACTCTGAGCGCTGCAGCGGCTTGAGCGCCCTGCCCCGCCCCGGCAGCGCCTTCAGGTATTTGAAGGTGGCGGTGGCATGGGCGCAGAGCTTGCCGTCCTCGCCCAGCACCGAGCCTTCGCAGAAGGCCATGGTGGTGGAGCGGTGCAGGAGCTTGCCGATGGCGCGCAGCTCGCCCTCGCCGGGGCGCATGAAGCTGGTCTTCATCTCGATCGTCACCACGCCCGGGCCGAAGCCCGGTTGATCGCGGTGGATGCTGCGCGCGGCATGCGCCATGGCCACGTCCAGCAGCGTCATCAGCACGCCGCCATGCGCCACCTCCCAGGAGTTGAGGTGGCCCTCCTTCAGGTCCACACGCAACTCCGCCACCCCCTCGCCCATGCTGTGCAGCTCGAAGCCGAGCTGCTCGACAAAGGGAATGTGGACGGGGAAGGACAGCTTGGTCTTGCTCGACATCGATCTCAGGCTCCGTGAATGGCGGAGACGCCGCCATCCACGGCCAGGATCTGGCCGGTGATGTGTTTGCCCGCCCTGGAGGCGAACAGCAGGGCGGCGCCCTTCAGGTCCTCATCATCGCCGATGCGATTGAGCGGCGCCTTGGCCGCCATGTTCTCTTCGCCCAGGGCGGCCAGCAGGCCCTTGGTCATCTTGCTGGGGAAGAAGCCCGGCGCCAGGGCGTTCACCGTGATGCCGTAGGGGCCCCATTCGCCCGCCAGCGCGCGCGTGAAGTTCACCGCCGCGCCCTTGCTGGTGTTGTAGGCCAGGGTCTTCATCGCCGGGGTATTGCCCGCCAGCCCGGCGATCGAGGCGACGTTGATGATGCGGCCGTAGCGGCGCGGAATCATGCTGCGCTTGCCGACCTCCTGGCTCATCACGAACAGGCTGCGGATGTTCAGGTTCATGACCTTGTCCCAGGCCTCGACGGGATGGTCCTCGGCCGGTGCACCCCAGGTGGCGCCGGCGTTGTTCACCAGGATATCGATCTGGCCCAGGCGCTCGAGCGTCTGCGTGACCACGCCGCGCGCCTGCGCCTCGTCGGCCGCGTCGGCGGCGATCCAGCGCGCATCGATGCCGCGCGCCTGCAGGTGCGCCACGGCCTCTTCCAGATCGCTGGCCTTGCGCGAGCTCAGCATGATCTTGGCGCCGGCCTCGCCCAGGGCTTCCGCAATCTGCAGGCCCAGGCCGCGCGAGCCGCCGGTCACCAGCGCCACCTGGCCGCTGAGGTCAAACAGTTCCTGTACTTTGGTATTGCTCATCATCGTCTCCGTTGTGTCTTAGAACCACGCGTCCTGCATGTCACGCGCGACGGGCTCGCGGCTCGCCGCCACCGCCAGCCAGGCGCCGATCTTGGGCAGCTCGTAGGTAAAGAAGTAGCGTTGCGCGGCCTGCTTGCCACGCGCGAAGTCACTCTCGCCCTGGGCCGCCAGCACCACGTCCAGCCACAGCCAGGCCAGCACCACATGGCCGAAGGCCTGCATATAGGGCGTGGCATTGGCGAGCGCCTCTTCGGGATTGCCGGTGGACCAGGCTGCCTTGGTGGCCTTGCCCACCTGGGCCAGCGCCGCGGCGAGCTCGTTGGCATGTTGGGCAAGAGCTGGCACCTGGACTGCCGCCTGCACCGTCTCGTTGATGCGCCCGGCCAGCGCCAGCAGGGCGCTGCCGCCGTTCATCACCACCTTGCGGCCCAACAGGTCCAGGCCCTGGATGCCATGCGTGCCCTCGTGGATCATGTTGAGGCGGTTGTCGCGCCAGTACTGCTCCACCGGGAAGTCGCGCGTGTAGCCGTAGCCGCCCAGCACCTGGATGGCGAGGCTGTTGGCCTCCAGGCACCATTCGCTGGGCCAGCTCTTGGCGATCGGGATCAGCACCTCCAGCAGCAGGCCGGCGGCCGCCGCCTGCGCGGGCGTGCCGCTGTGCTGCTCGTCCACCAGGCGGGCGCAGAACAGCTCCAGCGCCAGCGCCCCCTCCACATAGCTCTTCTGCGCCAGCAGCATGCGCTTGACGTCGGCATGCTCGATGATGGGCCGCTGCGGCGCGGCGGCATCCTTGCCGGCGGCCGTCATGGGTCGGCCCTGCGGCCGCTGGCGCGCGTACTCGAGGCTGGCCTCGTAGCCGGCATAACCCAGCATGGTGGCGCCCAGGCCCACGCCGATGCGCGCCTCGTTCATCATGTGGAACATGCACTTCAGGCCCTCGCCGGGCCGGCCCACCAGATAGCCGATCGCGCCGCCCTGCCCGCGCGGCTGGAAACGGCCCTCGCCGAAGTTCAAGAGGCAGTTGGTGGTGCCGCGGTAGCCCAGCTTGTGGTTGAGGCCGGCCAGCGCCACGTCGTTGCGCTCGCCGGTCAGCTCGGCGCGCTCGTTCACCAGATGCTTGGGGCAGATGAACAGCGAGATGCCGCGCGTGCCGGGGATGGTCTTGCCATCCGGCCCGGGGATCTTGGCCAGCACCAGGTGCACGATGTTCTCGCTGATCTCGTGCTCGCCGGCCGAGATCCACATCTTGTTGCCCTTGAGGCGGTAGCGCGGGCCCAGCGGGTCGGCCTCGAAGCCTTCGCCATCGGGCTCGGCGCGCGTGGCCACGTCCGACAGCGAGGAGCCCGCCTGCGGCTCCGACAGGCACATGGTGCCGAACCAGCGCCCGGCGAACTCGTTCTTCGCGAACACTTCCTGCTGCAGCGGCGTGCCATGCGCCATCAGCAGATTGGCATTGCCGTTGGTGAGCATCACATAGCCACCCATGGCGATATTGGCCTTGCTGAAGAAGGCATTGGCCGCCATCTCGATCACGCAGGGCAGCTGCATGCCGCCGAGCTCGTAGTCCTGCGCCGCCGCCAGCATGCCGGATTCCACATAGGCGGCCAGCGCCGCGTGGGTGGACTCGGGCAGGTGCACGCGCTCGCCATCGAAGTGCGGCTCCTGCGTATCGGCCAGGCGGTTGAAGGGCGCGAACTTTTCGCGCGCGATCTTCTCGCAGGTGTCCAGCACCGCCGCAAAGGTCTCGGCGCTGTGCTCGGCGAAGCGTTCGCGCTGGGTCAGCTCGCTGACCTTGAGCCAGTCGTGCAAGAGGAATTCCAGGGTCTGGCGCAAGGCGCTCTCCTCGATGAATGGGGGATGACTAGATCTTCACGACGGCCATGGTGGCCGAGAGCCGCGCCACCAGCTGCGACTCACCGTCGGCGTCGCAAAACACGTCGGCCTCGGTGAACATGAGCTGGCGGCCGGGCTTGATGACGCGCGCCTCGCAGCGCAAGACCTGACCCTTGGCGCCGCGCAGCAGGCTCAGCTTGAGCTCGGCCGTCACCGTCATATGGCCCTCGGGCACCAGGGTCTGGGCGGCACCGCCGGCGCTGTGATCGGCCAGGGTGGTCATCACGCCCGCATGCACCACGCCGCTGTGCTGCAGATGGCGCGGCTCGATGCGCAGGCGGCTGTGGCACAGGCCGGCGCCCACCTCGGTGAGCTCGGCGCCCAGGTCCGCCACAAAGGGCGCGGCGCGGAAGATGCGCTGATACTGGGCCAGGCGTTCGTCGCTCATGGCTTCAGCCCAGCTTGACGATGGTGCCCTGCGCCAGCGCGCAGAGCTTCTCCGCCCCGTCCGCGACGGCATAGACCTCGCAGCGGCAGACCGCCTGGGTCTTGCTGACATGCACCGCCTCGGCGCGCGCGATCAGGCGCTCGCCCAGGCCGGGCCGCAGATAGTTGATCTTGAACTCGGATGTCACCACCGGCACCTGCATGGCGGTGCCGCCGGCATAGGTCAGGGCGTTGTCGGCCAGGTAGCTGATCACGCCGCCATGGGCAAAGCCGTTCTGCTGCTTGAGCTGCTCGCGCAGCGCGAGCTGCAGTTCGGCACGCCCGGGCGCCAGCGCGCTGAGCTCGGCGCCCAGCAGCTGGCTGAAGGCCTGCTGGGCCAGCACCTCGCGGCCCATGTTCAGAAAGACTTGCGGGTCCACCATCGCCACTCACCTTGCTTCAATGACTGCGCATGCCGTCCACGCGCAGACGGATGCGCCAGCCGGCATCCACCTGGGCCGGCCGCGGGAAGCGCACCAGTGCATCGCGCGCCACGCGCTCCACCTGGGTCGCCAGCTCGCCTCGGGCCACCTCGGCCTGCTTGGCGCGCAGCTGATCGGCCGAGGGGTCGTTGGCATAACCCTGCATCTGCATGGAGCCGCCGGCCTGGGTGATGCGCGCGCGCAGCTCCTTGCCCTCCTGCTGCAGCTGCGCATAGGCGACGTTGAGCTTGCCCTGCGCCGGCTGGTAGTCCAGCGCGACGCCGTCGCCGGCGTCCTCGGCGGCCTGGATGGCGAAGTCGGCGTCCAGCACGGCCAGCAGGCCGCTGACATGCACGCAGGCATCCAGCTGGCCCGCGGGCCAGGCCGTCAGCACCTTGGCAAAGGCCTCGGCGTCAGCGCGCGAGCCGGGCGCAACGACACAGGCCGCCGGCAGCGGCAAGCCGGCCTGCAGGGCCCACCAGAGCGCCGCGCCCTTGTCCGGGCCGGCCGCCGGCGAGGCGTAGAGCGCCGTCAGGCGCGCGCGCGCGCCCACGCCCCCGAGGTCCGCGGCGCGCATATACAGGCGCACCGCACGCTCGAGATTGGGCTTCAGGCACAGGCCCTGCTCGAACATCGCGCCGCCCAGCATCAAGGCCTCGGCCGTGCCGCCCGCCAGGGCCTGGTTCAGCTCGCGCACCGCGGCCACGCAGTCCTTGGCCTCGATGGCCTTGACCACGGCGCGCGTGGCGTCGGGCGACGCGGCGGCCTGCGCCGGGATCAGGGCGGCGGTCAGCGACAGGGCACAGGCAAGGCGAGCAAGTTGGCGGGCAGCAGATTTCATTTTGAGTTCAGAGGACTTCGAAGACACCGGCGGCACCCATGCCGCCACCGATGCACATCGTCACACAAACTCGCTTGGCGCCACGGCGCTTGCCCTCGATGAGCGCATGGCCGGTGAGGCGCTGGCCCGACACGCCATAGGGGTGGCCCACCGCGATGGCGCCGCCGTTGACGTTCAGGCGGTCCATCGGGATGCCCAGGGTGTCGGCGCAGTACAGCACCTGCACGGCAAAGGCCTCGTTGAGTTCCCAGAGGTCGATGTCGGCCACCGTCAGGCCCAGCTTCTTCAGCACCTTGGGCACCGCGAACACCGGGCCGATGCCCATTTCGTCGGGCTCGCAGCCAGCCACCGCAAAGCCCAGGAAGCGACCCAGGGGCTTGAGGTTGTGGCGCTGGGCGTAGTCCTCGCTCACCACCACGCAGGCGCCGGCGCCGTCGGAGAACTGGCTGGCATTGCCGGCCGTGACCACGCCGCCGGGCATGGCCGGACGGATGTTCTTGACGGCGTCATAGGTGGTGCCCTCGCGCAGACCCTCGTCGGCGCTCACCGTCACCTGCCTGGTGGTCAGGCCCATGACCTTGTCGGCCACGCCGGCCGTCACCGTGATGGGCGCGATCTCGTCGGCGAACTTGCCGGCGGCCTGGGCCGCGCAGGCCTTCTGCTGGCTCTCGGCACCGTAATGGTCCATGCGCTCCTTGGCGATCTGGTAGCGCTGCGCCACCGTCTCGGCCGTCTGCAGCATGCTGAAATAGATCTCGGGCTTGTTCTTGGCATGCCAGCTGTCTTCCAGCATGTGGCGGTTCATTTCCTGCTGCACGCAGGAAATGCTCTCCACGCCGCCGGCCACGTAGACGTCGCCCTCGCCGGCGATGATGCGCTGCGAGGCCATCGCGATGGTCTGCAGGCCGCTGGAGCAGAAGCGGTTGATGGTGACGCCGCTGACCGTGATGGGCAGGCCGGCACGCAGCGCGATCTGGCGCGCGATATTGGCGCCGGTCGCACCTTCCGGGTTGGCGCAGCCCATCAGCACATCCTCGATGTGCGCGGCCTCGATGCCGGCGCGCTCGACGGCGGCCTTGACCGCATGGCCGCCCAGGGTGGCGCCGTGGGTCATGTTGAAGGCGCCCTTCCAGCTCTTGGCCAGGGGGGTGCGGGCGGTGGAAACAATGACGGCCTTGCTCATGGTGCTACCTCGTTGAATGGCTGGATGTTCATTACCTGGCGGCTTCGCTCACCAGGCGGTGATAGAAGCGGATCATTTCCGCCACGTTGGCGGTGGCGATGCGTTCGTTGGTGCCGTGAAAACGGCTCAGGTCCTCGGGCTTGGCGCGCACCGGCGAGAACCTGAAGATGTGCTCGGAGATGGCGGCGAAGTGGCGCGAATCGGTGGCGCCGGTCATCAGGCCCGGTGCCACCAGGGTGCCCGGGAAGACCTCGCGCAGCGTGGTGGCCACGCGCCGGTAGGCCGCGCTGTCGGTGGGCGAGACGGGCGAAGGCTCGGACGAGCCCGGCAGGGTGTAGAGCTCGAACTTGTCGGCGCCCTGCGGCGGCAGGCTGGCCTTCACATGCTCCAGCAGCTGGGCCTGGCTGTCGCCCGGCAGCAGGCGGAAGTTCACCGTCGCCTGGGCCTCGCCGGGCAGCACGTTGTCCTTGTTGCCGGCATTGACGATGGTCAGCGCGGTGGTGGTGCGCATCAAGGCATTGGTCGAGCCGGCCTGCTCCAGCTGCCGCGCGACGATGGGCCCGAACAGCCAGAGATTGGACAGGGCGACGCGGCTGAAGCCCTGCATCTCAGGCGCGATCACGTCGAACATCTCGCGTGCGATGCCGCGCACACCGCCGGGCAGCTGGTCGTCGTCCAGGCGCTTGAGCGCGGCGCTCATCATCGCGATCGCACTCGTGCCCTTGGGCGGCGGCATGCTGGAATGGCCCGGCGTGGCCGGCACCTTCAGCACCACCGACATATAGCCCTTCTCGGCAATGCCGATCAGCGCCGCCGGCTTGTCCAGGCCCTTCAGGATGCCCTCGGTGATGAGCAGGCCCTCGTCGATGACGAAGTCCAGCTTCACGCCGCGCTGCTGCAGCAGCTTGGCGATCTCGGCCGCGCCATGCAGGCCGCCCACTTCCTCGTCGGCACCAAACGCCAGGTAGATGGTGCGGCGCGGCTTGAAGCCGCTCGCGGCCAGCATCTCCACCGCCTCCATCTGCGCGATCAGATTGCTCTTGTTGTCCCAAGCGCCGCGGCCCCAGACAAAGCCATCCTTCAGCGTGCCGGCGAAAGGCTGCTCGCTCCAGCGGCCTTCGGTGCCGGGGGCGATCGGCACCACGTCCTGGTGCGCCAGCATCAGCATCGGCGCGGCCTGAGCGTCGCTGCCCTGCCAGCGGTAGAGCAGGCTGTGGCCGCCCACCAGCTCGCGCTGCAGCAGCGCATGGGCCTTGGGATAGTCGCGCTGCAGCTGCTCGTGCAGGGCCAGGAACTGATCGCGGTTGAGCTCGGGCTGATCGTGCGAGGAGACGGTGCGCAGCCGTATCGCCGCGGCCAGGCGCTGGGCCGCGCCGGCCTCGTCCACCGCCAGCACCGGCAGCGGCGCCACCTCGATCTGGCGCGAGCCCTTGCGCCAGGTGTTGATGGCCACGGCGGCCACCAGCACCAGCAATGCCGCGAGCAGCGCCAGCAGGATTCGCTTGACGACGAGCATGCGGCTCACTCGTTAAAGCCCTTGCCCTGCTCCACCAGGCGCGCCAGCAGCGGCGCCGGCTGCCAGAACTTGCCATCGTCCAGCGGGTTCTTGGCAAAGCGCTTCATCGCCTGCACGACGTTGAAGAGGCCCACCGTGTCGGCATAGCACATCGGGCCGCCGCGCCACAGCGGGAAGCCATAGCCGGTGAGGTAGACCATGTCCACGTCCGAGGCGCGCTGCGCAATGCCCTCTTCCAGCAGGTGCGCGGCCTCGTTGACGAGGGCGAACACCAGGCGCTGCACGATCTCCTCGTCGCTGATCTGGCGCGGCGTGATGCCCAGGGCCGCACGGTGCTTCTCCAGCATTTCCACCACCACCGGCGAGGGGATGGCGTCGCGCTTGCCCGGCACATAGTCGTACCAGCCGGCACCGGTCTTCTGGCCATAGCGGCCCAGCTCGCAGAGGCGGTCGGCGCTGGCCGAGTAGCGCAGCTCGGGCTTCTCCTGGTAGCGGCGCTTGCGGATCGCCCAGCCGATGTCATTGCCGGCCAGATCGCCCATGCGGAACGGGCCCATCGCGAAACCGAACTTCTCGGCCGCCTTGTCCACCTGGGCCGGCGTGCAGCCCTCGTCCAGCAGGAAGCCAGCCTGGCGGCTGTACTGCTCGATCATGCGGTTGCCGATGAAGCCATCGCACACGCCCGAGACCACCGCGGTCTTCTTGATCTTCTTGGCCAGCTGCATCACCGTGGCCAGCACGTCCTTGGCGGTGGCCGCACCGCGCACCACTTCCAGCAGGCGCATCACATTGGCGGGGCTGAAGAAGTGCATGCCCACCACGTCCTGCGGGCGTTGCGTGAAATTGGCGATCTTGTTGACGTCCAGCGTCGAGGTGTTGGAGGCCAGGATGGCACCGGGCTTCATCACCGCGTCGAGCTGCTTGAAGACCGCCTCCTTCACGCCCAGCTCCTCGAACACCGCCTCGATCACCAGATCGGCATCGCCGATGTCGGCGTAGTTGAGCGTGGTCGTCAGCAGCGCCATGCGGGCCGCGTACTTGTCTTCCTTGAGCTTGCCCTTCTTGACCTGGGCCTCGTAGTTCTTGCGGATGGTGGCGACGCCGCGGTCCAGCGCCTCCTGCTTGGTCTCCAGCATGGTCACCGGGATGCCGGCGTTCAGGAAGTTCATGCTGATGCCGCCGCCCATGGTGCCGGCGCCGATCACCGCCACCTTGGCGATGCTGCGCGTGGGCGTGCCCTCGGGCACGTCGCCGATCTTGCTGGCGGCGCGCTCGGCAAAGAAGGCGTGGCGCAGGGCCTTGGACTCGGGCGTCATCATCAGCGCCAGAAAGCCCTCGCGTTCGGCCTTCATGCCGTCCTCGAACTTCATGTTCACGGCCGCGGCCACCGCCTCCAGGCAGCGCAGCGGCGCCGGGAAGTTCTTGCTCATCGCGCCCACGGTGTTGCGGGCGAACTGGAAGAAGGCCTGGTTCTCGGGATGGCGCGCCTTCAGATCGCGCACCTTGGGCAGCGGGCGTTTGTCGGCCACCTCGGCCGCCAGGGCCAGCGCACCCGCCATCAAATCGCCCTCGACGACGCGGTCGAACAGCTTCTGGCCCGGGATCTGCGCCAGCAACTCGCTGTTGACCGGCTCGCCGCTGACGATCATGTTCAGCGCCGGCTCCACGCCCAGGGCGCGCGGCAGGCGTTGCGTGCCGCCGGCGCCGGGCAAGAGGCCCAGCTTGACCTCGGGCAGCGCAATCTTGGCGCCCGGCGACACCACGCGGTAATGGCAACCCAGGGCCAGTTCCAGGCCACCGCCCATGCAGACGGTGTGGATGGCGGCCACCACCGGCTTGCCGCAGTTCTCCACCACCGCAATCAGGCTGTGCAGGCTGGGTTCGGCGAGCGCCTTGGGGCTGCCGAATTCCTTGATGTCGGCGCCGCCCGAGAAGGCCTTGCCGGCGCCGGTGATGACGATGGCCTTGACGGCCGCATCGTTCTCGGCCCGCTCCACGCCTTCTGCGGCGGCCTTGCGGGTGGCATGACCCAGGCCGTTGACGGGCGGGTTGTCCAGGGTGATCACGGCGACCGAGCCGCGGACTTCGTAAGTGGCAGTCATTGCAAAACCCTTTGTGAATCAAGCAGCAAAAATAGAACGATCGTTCGATTCTAGGCAGAGGCTCTGGAAATTGTTTGTCTCTGTTGTGACAAGGCGCGCGGTAACACGGCGGCGCCGCCACGGCACCCGCAAAATGCCGCATGCCCTCTCTCTCGACACTTCGCGTTTACCCTTGCATAACACAAAGAATGCGCACCCTGACGCACACCAGCCTGGCCTTGCTGGCCCTGCTGATGTTGGGTGCCAAGCAGCCCGATGCCGCACCGCCGAGCCAGCGCCTGCAGGCCCTGGCCGAGCATTGCTGGGCCGATGCCGTGGCCCAGCCCGAGGCCGCGCTGCGGGCGCTGGACCCCGCCATCGCCGAGAGCGCCCTGCTGGGCCTGGCGCGCACCCATGCCGAGCTGCGCCTGTGCCGTGGCTATGCGCAGGAGCAGCTGCAGCGGCCCGTGCCGGCGCTGCAGGACTATGAGTTCGGCGTCGCCGAGGGCCAGCGCCTGAACGCCGCCGCCCTGCTGGCCGACGCGCTCTCGCTGCGCGGCGAGGCGCGCTATCTGCAGGGCCTCTACAGCCAGGCCCTCACCGACCTGAAGCGCGCCTACGAGATCAATGTGACGCTCAAGCGTGCCGCGCAGCAGAACTACGCGCTCAACGCGATCGCCAATCTCTACGCCGATGCCAATGTGGGCGATTACGACCGCGCCATCGACTATTACCGCCAGCTGCTCAAGCGCCACGAGGCCGACGGCGCGCAGCAGGAGATCGCCACCGCCCACTACAACCTGGGCAGCACGCTGGAGCGCAAGCAGGACTATGCGGCGGCGCTGGAGGAGTTCCGCCAGGCCGAGGCGCTGGAGCGCCGCCGCCAGCAGCCGCTGGAGGCCGCCTATGTGCAGCGCTCCATCGGTACCGTGCTGGGCAAGCTGGGCCGGGCCGCCGAGGCCCTGCCCATCCTCGAGCAGGCGCTCAAGGTCTTCGAGGCCGCCGGCCATGCCGACCGCGCCGCCCAGACCCGGCTCTCGCATGCGGTGGTGCTGCGCCAGCTGGGCCGGCTGCGCGAGGCGCTGGCCGAGCTGGAACAGGTGCGCGAGTATTTCGAACGCGAGCGCAGCGATCGCTTCCTCGAGAAGATCCACGACGAGCGCGCGCTCACGCTCAGCGGCCTGGGCGAATGGCCGCGCGCGCTGCGGGCGCGCGAGCAGCAGCTGGCCCTGGTGCGCCGCCTGGCCGAGCAGGCCAAGAGCCAGCAGACCTCGCGCCTGCGCGTCGAGTTCGACAGCGCCCGCAAGGAACAGGAGAACCGCGAGCTCAACGCGGAGAACCTGCTGCGCAGCCAGGCCCTGGCCAGCGCGCAGGCGATCCAGCATCTGCAGCTGACGGCGCTGGCGCTGGGCACCGTGGCCCTGCTGGCCCTGGTGGCGCTGGGGCTGCGCCAACGCAGCCATGCCCTGCGCATGCGCACCCTGGCCATGACCGACGAGCTGACGCGGCTGCCGAATCGCCGCCATCTGCAGATGCTGGCCGAGGCGCAGCTGGCCGCGGCCCAGGACGGCGGCACGCCGCTGGCCGTGCTGGCGCTGGACATCGACCACTTCAAGCGCATCAACGACCAGCATGGTCACGACGCCGGCGACCAGGTGCTGCGCCGTGTCGCCGCGGCCGCCCAGGCGGTGCTGCGCCGCAACGATGTGCTGGGGCGCACCGGCGGCGAGGAATTCGTGGCCCTGCTGCCCGGCGCGAGCGCCGAGGTGGCCATGGAGGTGGCCGAGCGCATGCGCGCCGCCGTCGCGGCCCTGCAGATGGACGAGATCGCGCCCGGCCTGCGCGCCAGCATCAGCCTGGGGGTGAGCCCCTGCCAGGCCGGCGAGCGCGCCCTGCACCCGGTGCTCAAGCGCGCCGATGCCGCGCTCTACCGCGCCAAGGCGGCGGGGCGCAATATGGTGGTGCTGGCGTGATGCGCCGGAACGCGTTTAGAATCGCGCCCTGACGGGCCTTGCGCCCCTCGCCGCCGATTTACCAACTACTTGCGGGCGGACTACAAATACGGCTAAAGCGTTGCGGCTCCGAACAGCCCCGGGCCGGCAAACGCCGGTGACACCTGGGCCTTTCGGAGCTTTTTCATTCATGCACGGACTTGCCAGCTTTGACCGCCTGCTGACGCGCGGCCGAACCGACAACCTCGCGCCCGGCGCCCCAAGCCCATCGCGCCAGCTCATCAGCCCCGCGGGTGACGCCGTCGCCCGCCTGCCCTTCCCCTGCGCACCCGACGCCATCCTGCGCGCCGCGCACCGCATCGCCGCCGACGACTGGCTGGGCGTGATCGCCGACGACGGCCGCCAGACCGGGCTGGCCTGCCCCTGGCGCCTGGCGCTGCTGCGCGCCGACCGCCATGGCCAGCCGCGCCTGAGCCGCGACGCCGGCCCCTTGTGGCTGAGCGCCGCGCTGCCGGCCCGGCCGGGCCTGCGCCCGCAGGCGCTGCGGCAGCACCTGCAGGTGCTGGCCCTGCAGTCGCTGTGGCAGGCCGGCTGGCGGCTGGCATAACAAGGCTTCGGGCATGATGGCCACATGCCCACCATGAAGACCCTGCTGCGCCCGGCCACGGCGGCCGACCTGCCCGCCATCTGGGCGGTGCGCTACGCCGTCACCGAGAACACCCTTCCGCGCGGCATCATTCCCGACGAGGAAGTGCGCCTGGCCATCGAGGAGCGCGGCCGCGGCTGGGTGATCGAGGAGGTCGACGCCTTCGGTCGGCGCCTGGTGGCCTTCGGCATCGTGCATGCGGACGACGGCTGCGTCTGGGCCCTGTTCGTGCATCCGCAGGCGCATGGGCGCGGCTACGGCCGGCGCCTGATGGCCGAGATGACCGGCTGGCTGTGGGCGCAGGGCCTGCAGACCCTGTGGCTTACCACCGGCGCCGGCACGCGTGCCGAGGCCTTCTACCGGCGCCTGGGCTGGCGCTGCAGCGGCAGCACGCCCAAGGGCGAGCTGCGCTTCGAACTGCAACGCGAGGCCCAGCCATGAAGAAGCCGCCCACCGACCATGCGCTGCGCCACCTGCGCGCCAGCGATCTGCGCGCGGCGGCCCAGCTCGCCACCCAGGCCACCGCCAGCGTGGCGCGCATGGCCGAGGGCGTGCATCAATCGGTCTGGCAGACCCTGGGCGCGCCGGGCGGCAAGCGCGCCGAGCAGGCGCGCGGCATCACCGGCCTAGTCTACCAATGCGTGCAGGGCGTCAACGCCCTGGTGGGCAAGGGCTTGGACGGCGCCCTGCGCGCGCTGCAGCCGCTGTTCGAGCGCATCGACCAGTCCCGCCCCGACAGCCCCGAGCGCGCCGCGGTGCTGGCCGCGCTCAACGGCGTGATGGGCGACCACCTGCGCGCCAGCGGCAATCCGCTCGCCCTCGACATGACGCTGCGCTGCCAGGGTCAGGTCTTGACGATGGAAAACCTGCCCACCGTGCTGGCGGCGGCCGGGCCGGTGACGGCCAAGCCCCTGCTCTTCATCCACGGCCTGTGCATGAACGAACTGCAATGGGGCGGGCAGCATGCGCGGGCCCTGGCCGCGCTGGGCTACACGCCCGTCTACCTGCGCTACAACACCGGCCTGCACACCTCGCAGAACGGCCGCGAACTCGCCGCCCTGCTGGACCAGCTGCTGCGCGCCTGGCCGCAGCCGCTGCAGGCGCTGGACTGCGTGGTGCACAGCATGGGCGGCCTGGTGCTGCGCAGCGCGCTGCAGATCGCGCAGGCAAGCAAGCTGCCCTGGGCCGCGCTGGTGCGGCGCATCGCCTTCCTCGGCACCCCCCACCATGGCGCGCCGCTGGAGCGCGCCGGCAACTGGGTGGACGTGCTGCTGGGCAGCACGCCCTGGTCGCGCCCGCTCGCCAGGCTGGGGCAGCTGCGCAGCGCCGGCATCACCGACCTGCGCTACGGGCTGGTGCAGGATGCCGACTGGCAGGGCCGCGACCGCTTCCGCCGCCAGCCCGACCAGCGCCAGCACCTGCCCCTGCCCGTGGGCATCGCCTGCTACACCCTCGCCGCCACGCTGGCGCCGCAGCGCGGCCTGCTGGCCGACCGCCTGCTGGGCGACGGCCTGGTGCCGCTGCGCAGCGCCTTGGGCCAGCATGACGAGCCCGCGCGCTGCCTGGACTTCGCGCCGGCGCGCCAGGCCATCCTCTACCGCACCGGCCACATGGCCCTGCTCGACACCCCCGCGGTGACGCAACAGCTGCTGGCCTGGTTCGAGCCTCAAGAGCCGCCATGAGGGGATGAGGCGGGTGCAATAATCCCAGCCCTGGACTTTGACTGAAGCCTCTATGCCACGCAGCTGGGCCCTTGCTGCCATCCTGGTGCTCGCTGCAGGCGCGGCGGGCGCCCATGCCCTCAAGGTCTGCATCCCCTCCAACCCCTTCCCGCCGATCAGCTTCCCGGACCATGAGGGTCAGGGCCAATGGCTGGTGCGCAAGGCGGTGGAACGCCAGGGCGGCACGGTCAGCTACGAGGCCGTGCCCTGGCCGCGCTGCGTCAAGGGCGTGCAGACCGGCGACTACGACGCCGCCATCCCGCCCACCGTGACCCTGGCCGCCAGCATCGCGCTGCCGATGCGCGACGAGAAGACCGTGGACGACGCCAAGGCCCTGGGCAACACGAATATGGTGGTGCTGCGCCGGCTGGGCAGCAAGCCCGGCTGGGACGGCAGGAGCTTCAGCGGCCTGAGCACGCCGGTGATCTTCAACCGCGGCATCGTCTCGATCCGCGACAAGCTGGCCGCCCTGGGCGTGGCCGGCGACGAGGGCGCGCAGCCGAACGAGTCGATGCTGCAGAAGCTGCTGCGCGGCCGCGGCGAGCTGCTCATCATGAACGGCAACGCCGCCCTGGTGGAGCTGGCCGAGGCCGAATACGCGGGCAAGCTGGAGATCCTGCCCGAGCCCTTCATCGTCATGACCGGGCACCTGGGTTTCAACAAGAGCTACTACCTCGCCAACCGCGCCTTCGTCGAGGCGGTCTGGAGCGGCATCGCGCGGCTGCGCAACTCGGCCGAGTGGCAGAGCGTGGCGCCGGCGCTGGCGAAGTAGCGGCCGGCCTCAGCCGCGCTGGCGCGGCTCGCCATGGCGCCGGCCGAAGGGGCGCAGGGAGCGGCCCGCCGCGCGAGCCGGCGGCTCGCAGGCATGGCGGTAATCCTGCAGCGTCTTCTGCGCCCGGCCCAGCACGCTGTCGGGCGCATAGCCATGCGGGCCCAGCGTGCCGAAAGCCTGGCCGCTGAGCAGCTCCATGCCCTCGCTGGCCAGCTCGGCCGTATAGATGTGGAAGCGCCCCGCGGCCACCGCGTCGACCAGGCGCGGCGCCAGCATCAGGTGGCGGCGGTTGCGGTGCGGAATCAGCACGCCCTGCTGGCCATCCAGGCCCAGCAGCTCGCAGCTGCGGAAATAGCCCTCGATCTTCTCGTTGATGCCGCCCACCGGCAGCATCTCGCCATGCTGGTTGAGCGCGCCCGTCACCGCGATGCCCTGGCGCAGCGGCAGGCCCGCGAGGGCCGAGAGCAAGGCATAGAACTCGGCACAGGAGGCCGAGTCGCCCTCCACGCCGTTGTACTCCTGCTCGAACACCACCGCGGCGTTCAGCGCCAGCGGCGTGATATGCGCGAACAGCCCGGCCAGGTGGCTGTGCAGGATCAGCACGCCCTTGTCGTGGATGGGGCCCGACATCTCGACCTCGCGCTCGATATTCAGCAAGCCCTCCTCGCCCGCATGGGTGGAGGCGGTGACGCGCACCGGGAAGCCGAACTGGTAGTCGCCCAGGTCCACCACCGTGAGGCCGTTGACCTGGCCGACACGCGTGCCGGCCACCGCCAGCAGGCGCTCGCCATCGGTGATCGATTCCTGCAGGCGCTGCTCGGGGTAGTCGTGCCGATGCTGGCGCGCCGCCAGCGCCGCCTGCACATCCTCGCTCGCCACCAGGGCCGCGTCGCGCGCGCGCGCCACCGCCGCGGCCTCCATCAGCAGGCCGGCGCTGTGCGCGAAGATGGCGCTCTGGCGCGCCTGGTCCTCGGCCTCGCGGTGCGTCTGCTCGATCAGGGCCGCCACCGCCGGCGCACTGAAATGCGGCAGGCCCAGCTTGCGGCAGCTGTGCGCCACGAAGATCGCGGTGGCGCGCCGCGCCTCGGGCGTGGCGGCAAAGCTCTCGGCGAAATCAACCTTGCAGCGGAAGCGCCGCGCGAAGTCCGGGTCGCCCTCCTGCACCAGGTAGAAGTCTTCCACCGAGGCGATCAGCACCAGCTTGACATCCACGTCCACCGGCTCGGGCTGCAGCGAGACCGCGCCGATCGGCGCCAGCGCCATGCCGGCCTCCTCGATCTGCAGCCGGCCGCTGCGCAGGAAACGGCGCAGCTTCTCCCACACCGCCTCGTCGGTGAGCAGGTCGCGCAAATGCAGCATCAGAAAGCCACCATGCGCCTTCAGCAGGCTGCCGGCGCGGATGCGCGAAAAATCGGTCACCAGCAGGTCGCGCTCGGCCTCGTACTCGATGCTGCCGAACAGCGAGCGGAACACCGGGTTGTCGTCGCTGATGACCGGGGCGCCGCTGCTGCCATGGTGGTCCACCACCAGGTTGACGCGCAGGCGCGCGAGCAGCTCGGCCAGCGCCGCGGCACGGCCCTCGTCGGGCTCCTCGCCCTGCTGGAACAGCGCCAGGCTGGCCAGCACCTCCTGCAGGGCGCGATCCAGATAAAGCCCTAGCTTGACGGCATCCTTGATCTGCTTGCGCAGCCGGTTGCGGATCTGCTGCAGCGCATGGTCCAGCATGGGCTTGAGCAGCTGGCGCCGCAGCGCCGCCAGCTGCTCCAGCATCAATAACTCCTTGGCACGGGTGAGCTCCAGAAAGCGGCCGATCTGCTTGCGCAACTCCTCCTCGGCGGCGTCGCAGGCGCTGCGCTGCGCCGGCGTCAGCGTCATCGCCTTGGCGGCGGTGAGCGGCTCGCCCGCCTCGTCGCGCTGGGTGAAGACCATGCGGCCCTGCTCGCGCATCAGGCCGAAGTTGCGCGCCTCGGCAAAGGCGCTGAGCTCGGCATAGGCGGCCGACTCCTCGGCCTTGTAAGCGCCCTCCAGGCGCTCGCAGCCGGCGCGCACATCGGCGTCCATCAGGCGCTTGGGGATCTCGCTCTGCAGGGTCTTGGCAAACTCGGCCATCAGCTGGCGCAGCAGCCGCCCCTCGCCGGCCGGCAGGCGCAGGGCGAGCGGATGCTCGGGCACCTCGAAGTTATGCAGATAGCAGAGGTCGGGCGGCACCGGCCGCAGCAAGGCCTCCTGCTTCATCATCTCCAGCAGCAGCGAGCTGCGGCCGCTGCCCACCTCGCCCAGCACGAACAGGTGGTAGTCGGGTTGCTGCATGCGCAGGCCGAAGCGCGCCGCCTGCTCGGCGCGCTCCTGGCCTATCCAGGGCAGGGCCTGGTCGAGCAGCTCGGAGGTATCGGCAAAGTCCAGCGTGGCGGGGTCGACCGTGAGGCGCAGCTCGGCGGCGGAGAGTTTGGCAATGCTCATGCGGCGATTGTGCGCCGCCTAGCCGGCCCGCAATGACCACCAACGCGGCAGCAAGGCCTGCACCTCGGCGCGCGCATAGCGATCGTCGATCAGGTGCAGCACGCCCTCGTCCTCGGTCGTGCGTATCACCCGCCCGGCCGCCTGCACCACCTTCTGCAGGCCCGGGTAGAGGTAGGTGTAGTCGTAGCCGGCGCCGAACAGCTGCTGCATGCGCGTACGGATCTGCTCGTTGACCGGGTTGATCTGGGGCAGGCCCAGGGTGGCGACAAAGGCGCCGATCAGGCGCGCGCCGGGCAGGTCGATGCCCTCGGAGAAGGCGCCGCCCAGCACCGCCAGCGCCAGCCCGGCGCTGTGCTCGGTGAAGCGGGCCAGGAACTGCTTCTGCTCGGCCTCGCCCATGCGCCGCGACTGCGCCCACACCGGCAGCTGCGGCTGCTGCGCCGCCAGCACCTCGGCCAGCTGCTCCAGATAGGCGTAGCTGCTAAAGAAGGCGATGTAGTTGCCGGGGCGCGCCGCGTACTGGCGCGCCATCAGCTCGGCCATCGGGCGCAGCGAGGCCTGGCGGTGCGCATAACGGGTGGAGATGCCGCGCGCCACGCTGACCCGCAGCTGCTCGGCCGCAAAGGGCGAGCCCACCTCGATCTGCAGATGCTGCTCGGGCAGGCCGAGGAGCTTGGCGTAGTAGTCGGCCGGCTGCAGGGTGGCGGAGAACAGGGTGCTGCTCAGCGCCGCCTCCAGGCGCGGGCGCAGAAAGGGCGCCGGCAGCACATTGCGCAGGCACCAGCAGAGGCCGGCGCCGCCCTCCTCCCGGCTGCTGTCGACGATCGAATGGCTGCCCAGTTGCTCGGCCATGCGCAGGAAATGCAGGGCCTCGAAATAAAAGGCCTGCAGCGCCGCATCGGGCTCGGCGGGGTGCTCGGCGAAATGCTCGCCGATGGCGGCGCTGCACAGCTGAAGTGGCACAAGCAGCGCCTCGGGCAGCGCCTCGTGCACCTGGTAGGCCTCGGCCTGCGCCTTGGCCAGGGCCGCGCCGGCACGCTGCAGCTTGCCCAGCGCCTTCTTCAGCGGCGCGTGCTTGCGCGCCGCGGGCGAACGCCGCGCCTGCGCCAGCGTCTCGGGCAGGAGTTCGGCGCTGTACATCTTGCGGCCGCGCTCCACCAGGTTGTGGGCCTCGTCCACCAGCAGGGCCACGCGCCACTGGTTGGCCTGCGTCAGGCCGTGCAGCAAGGCGCTGACGTCGAAGAAGTAGTTGTAGTCGCCCACCACCACGTCGACCCAGCGCACCAGCTCCTGGCTCAGGTAATAGGGGCAGACCTGGTGCGCCAGCGCCAGCTCGCGCAACTTCGCCTGGCCGAGCTGGTGCTCCTGCGCGGCGGCGGTACGTGCTGCCGGCAGGCGGTCGTAAAAGCCCTGGGCCAGCGGGCAGGACTCGCCATGGCAGGCCTTGTCGGGATGCTCGCAGGCCTTCTCGCGCGCCACCAGCTCCAGCACGCGCAGCGGCAGCGGCGCCAGCCGTTGCAGGCCATCCAGCGCGAGCTGGCGGCCCGAACTCTTGGCGGCCAGGAAGAAGATCTTGTCCAGCGCTTTCGCCGGCGCCGCCTTCAGCAGCGGGAACAGCGTGCCCAGGGTCTTGCCGATGCCGGTGGGCGCCTGGGCCAGCAGGCAGCGCTGGTTCAGCGCCGCCTTGTAGACCGCTTCGGCCAGCGGCCGCTGGCCCTGGCGGAACTCGCCGAAGGGAAAGCTCAGGCGCTGCAGCGCCGCATCGCGCTCGCTGCGCTGCGCCAGTTGCTGCTGCGCCCAGGCCAGGAAGCGCTCGCCATGCAGCTCGAAATGCGCCTGCAGCTCGGCGGCGCTGCGGGTCTCGGTGAACAGCGTCTCCTGCTGGTTGCCGACATTGAAATACACCAGGGCCAGCTCCAGCGCCGCCAGCCCCTCCTGCTGGCACAGCAGATGGCCGTAGATGCGCGCCTGCGCCCAGTGCAGCGCGCGGTGCGAGGCCGGCTGGGTCTCGAGCCGGCCCTTGTAGGTCTTGACCTCCTCCAGGCGCTGGCGCACCGGGTCGTAGCCGTCCGCGCGGCCGCGCACCTGCAGCGTTTGCTTGTAGCTGCCGCTCAAGCCCACCTCGGCTCTGTATTCGGTCTTGCCGCCGGCACCACGCCGCGCGGCCACGGTGACATGGCCGGCCATGCCCTCCAGCGCGCTGGGCGCCGGCGTGAAGCGCAGGTCCAGGTCGCCCTGCTTGGCGGTGAACTCGCAGAGCTCACGCACCGCGACGCTGTAGACGGCGGGCGCGGTGCTCAAGCGGCGGCCTGCGCGTCGTCGCCCGGCGCGGCCAGCGCGGCCTGCGGCGCATCCGTCTCGCTGCGCAGCGGCACGGCCTTGGCCAGCGCCAGCCAGACCGCAAACGGCAGCTTGCAGGGCTGATGCTGGGCCGGACGCAGCAGTTCGAAGCTGCCCTCCTCCAGCGTGCCATGCAGCACCCAGACGCCAAACTGCGCGGGGATCTCCACCGGCTTGGCCACGCCGGCCGGGAACACGTAATAGACCTCGCTGCACAGCCATTGATAGGCCTGGCGCTTGGCGGCATGGCGCAGGTCGGCGAGCAGATCGGCGCGGCTGAACTTGACCTCGTGCACCAGTGGCTGCAGATAGGCCTCCACCGAGGTGTTGCGCACCGAGAACAGATCGGGCCGCGCCATGCGCCAGACATGCCGGGCCGCGCGCGCGGGGGCCGGCTCGTCCCACAACGGCACCGCCTCGCGCAAGGCCGGTGGCAGCTCGGCCGGCGCCTCGGTCTCGACCTGGGCGCGCAGCGAGAGCTCGCGCCAGACGATGCGGCCGCCCGCCATCAGCTGCTCGGCGAACTTCTGCGCCAGCCGGTCGTGACCGCTCAGCGCCCTGACGTTCTGCTGGCGCGCCTCGGCCAGCCACTGGATGCCGGCCGGGCTCAGGCGCAGGGTCTCGCGCCCGTCCGCGGCGAGGTGCAGATCCAGCATGCCGGCCGCCAGCAGATCGATCTCGAGCGCGTCCTTGCAGGGCCAGCCGGCCGAACGCCAGACCTGCATCAGGCGGCTGCGGTGGCTGCGACTCAGGGCGGGCGGACTCATCCCACTGATTATAAATACAGTAGCCAGCCGACCATGCCTGCGGCGCGCAGGGATACTGGCGGCATGACGCCCCTGCACCCCGCCCCCCACAGCATCGACAGCCAGGCCCTGGCGCGCCAGCTGGGCGTGCGCCTGGACGAAGGCCTGGCCGCCGACGAGGTGCTGGCGCGCCAGCAGGCCCATGGCCCGAACCGCCTGCCCGAGGCGCCGCCGCGCCCGGTCTGGGCGCGCCTCGCGGACCAGTTCCGCGACTTCATGATCCTGGTGCTGCTGGCCGCGGCCCTGCTGTCGGGCCTGATCGGCGATCTGGCCGACACCCTGGTGATCCTGCTGATCGTGCTGCTCAACGCCGCCATCGGCTTCTGGCAGGAATGGCGCGCCGACCAGGCGCTCAGCGCGCTGCAGCGCATGGCGGCGCCGCGCGCCACCGTGATGCGCGCCGGCGGCCAGCGCCATGTGGTGGCCACCGAGCACCTGGTGCCCGGCGACGTGGTGCTGCTGGAGGCCGGCAATCTGGTGCCCGCCGACCTGCGCCTGCACGAGGTGGCGCAGATGCGGGTGGACGAGTCGGCGCTGACCGGCGAATCGGTCACGGTGGAGAAGACGCACCAGCACCTGCCGCTGGAAGTGAGCGCCCTGGGCGATCGCATCAACATGGCCTACAAGGGCACGCTGGTCACGCATGGGCGCGGCGCCGGCCTGGTGGTGGCCACCGGCGCGCACACCGAGCTGGGCCAGGTGGCCGGCCTGCTGAACGGCGCGGCCAGCCGCGCCACGCCGCTGCAGCTGCGCCTGGCGGCCTTCGGCAAGCGGCTCTCGGTGGTGGTGCTGGCGATCTGCGCGCTGGTGTTCGCGATCGGCGTGCTGCGCGGCGAGCCCCTGCTGCTGATGGCGCTGACCGCCATCAGCCTGGCGGTGGCGGCCATCCCCGAGGCGCTGCCGGCGGTGGTGACGGTGCTGCTGGCGCTGGGCGCGCGCCGCCTCGTCACGGTGAACGCGCTGGTGCGGCGCCTGCCCAGCGTCGAGACGCTGGGCTCGGTGTCGGTGATCTGCTCCGACAAGACCGGCACCCTCACCCTCAACCGCATGCAGCTGCGCGAGCAGCGCAGCTGGCACACCGAGGCCGACGCCAACACCAACGTGTTTTGGCAGGCCCTGGTGCTGTGCAACGACGCGGTACCGGCAGCAGACGGCTGGCTGGGCGACCCCACCGAGACCGCCCTGCTGCAGGCCGCCGCCGAGGCCGGCCTGGACGTGGCCGCGCTGCAGCTGGCCAGCCCGCGCCGGCACGAATGGCCCTTCGATGCCGAGCGCAAGCGCATGAGCACCCTGCATCAGGCCGGCGCGGGCTGGGTCGCCTATGTGAAGGGCGCGCCCGAGTCGCTGCTGCCGCGCTGCGCCGCCGGGCCCGAGCGGGCCGAGGCGCTGGCCACCGCGCAGGCCTGGGCGGCCCAGGGCCTGCGCGTGCTGGCGGTGGCGCGCAAGCAGGGCAAGGCCGAGGTGGTGGCGGTGGCGGCCGATGCCTTCGAGCAAGACCTGACCCTGCTGGGCCTGGTGGGCCTGATCGACCCGCCGCGCCCCGAGGCGCGCGCCGCCGTGGCCGAATGCTTGGGCGCCGGCATCCGGCCGGTGATGATCACCGGCGACCATCCGGCCACGGCCCTGGCGATCGCGCGCGACCTGGGGCTGGACGCCAGCGGCGGCGTGCTCAGCGGGGCCGAGCTGGCGCGGCTGGACGAGGCCGGCCTGGCCGCCGCGGTGCAGCGCGTCTCGGTCTATGCGCGCATGGACCCGGCGCAGAAGATCCGCATCGTGCAGGCCCTGCAGGCCGCCGGCCAGTATGTGGCCATGACCGGCGACGGCGTGAACGACGCGCCGGCGCTGCGCAGCGCCGACATCGGCGTGGCGATGGGCCGCGGCGGCACCGACGTGGCGCGCGAGGCCTCCGCCCTGGTGCTGCTGGACGACAACTTCGCCACCATCGTCGGCGCGGTGCGCGAGGGCCGGCGCATCTTCGACAACATCCGCAAGTTCATCCGCTATGCGCTGACCGGCAATTCGGGCGAGATCTGGCTGCTGTTCCTGGCGCCCCTGCTGGGCCTGCCGATCCCGCTGCTGCCCATCCACATCCTCTGGGTCAACCTGGTCACCGACGGCCTGCCGGGCCTGGCGCTGGCCACCGAACCGGCCGAACGCGGCGTGATGCGCCGCCCGCCGCGGCCGCCGCAGGAGAGCGTGTTCGCCCATGGTCTGTGGCAGCACGCGCTCTGGGTGGGCCTGCTGATCGGCGGCCTGTGCCTGGGCGTGCAGGCCTGGTCGCTGGGCCTGCACCCCCAGGCAGCAGACTCGGCGGGCAACGCGCATGGCCAGACCATGGTGTTCACGCTGCTGACGCTGGCGCAGATGGCGCATCTGCTGGCGATCCGCTCGGAGCGCGAATCGCTCTTCACGCAGGGTCTGACGAGCAACCTGCCGCTGCTTGGCGCGGTGCTGCTGACGCTGGTGCTGCAGCTGGCCACCGTCTATGTGCCCTGGCTGCAGCCCATCTTCCGCACCCAGGCGCTCAGCGCCGGCGAGCTCTTCGCCTGCTTCGGCCTGGCCGGCCTGGTGTTCCTGGCGGTGGAGATCGAGAAGCTCTGGCGTCGGCGACGCGGCTAGAACTACACCTCCAACCACTCCTTGCGGATATAGCTGTTGGCGCGCAGCTCGGCGGGCGTGCCCTCGAAGACGATGCGGCCATGGCCCATCACATAGCAGCGCTCGGAGATCTCCAGCGCGATCGCCAGCTTCTGCTCCACCAGCAGCACGGCGATGCCGCGGCGCTTCAGCTCCTTCAGGTACTCGGCCACCAGCTCGACGATCTTGGGCGCCAGGCCCTCGGTGGGCTCGTCGATCATGATCAGGTCCGGGTCGCCCATCAGGGTGCGGCACAGCGTCAGCATCTGCTGCTCGCCGCCCGAGAGCACGCCGGCCTCGGTGTGCTGGCGCTCCTTCAGGCGCGGGAACATCTGGTACATGTCGTCGAAGCCCCAGCGCGCCTTCTTGGCGCCGCTCTTCTGGCCCAGCAAGAGGTTCTGGTGCACGGTGAGCTTGGGAAAGATGTCGCGGTTCTCGGGCACATAGCCGATACCCTCGTGCGCGATCTCGTAGGCCTTACGGCCCAGCAGCTCACGTTCGCCGAACTTCACCGAGCCGGTGCCGTCCACCTGGCCCATGATGGTCTTGGCGGTGGTGGAGCGGCCCGAGCCGTTGCGGCCCAGCAGGCTGACGATCTCGCCCGGCTGCACCTCCATGCTGACGCCATGCAGCACATGGCTCTTGCCGTAGAAGGCGTGCAGGTTGTCGAGTTTGAGCAGGCGACCTTGGCTCATGCGTGCACCTCCGCCAGCACCGAGCCCAGATAGGCCTCCTGCACGCGCGCATTGGCGCGCACCGCGTCGGGCGTGTCGAAGGCGATCACCTCGCCATAGACCAGCACCGCAATCTTGTCGGCCAGGCCGAACACCACGCCCATGTCGTGCTCCACGGTCAGCAGGGTCTTGCCCTCGGTGACCTCACGTATCAGCTGGATGAAGCGCTTGGTCTCGCTCTTGCTCATGCCCGCGGTGGGCTCGTCCAGCAGGATCACGCTGGAGCCGCCGGCGATGGTGATCCCGATCTCCAGCGCGCGCGCCTCGGCATAGGTGAGGTTCATCGCCAGCACGTCGCGGCGCTTGTCGAGCTTGATCATCTCCAGCACCTCTTCGGCGCGGTCGTTGGCATCGTCGAGCTCGGCCAGGAATTTCCAGAACGCGTACTTGTAGCCCATGCTCCACAGCACCGCGCAGCGGATGTTCTCGAACACCGAGAGGCGCGTGAACAGATTGGAGACCTGGAAGCTGCGCGAGAGCCCGCGGCGGTTGATCTCGTAGGGCTTGAGGTCGTTGATGCGCTCGCCGTGCAGCAGGATGTCGCCGCTGCTCGGGTGGAAGCGCCCGCTGATGAGGTTGAAGAGCGTGGACTTGCCGGCACCGTTGGGGCCGATCACCGCCACGCGCTCGCCGGGCTTCACCGCCAGCTCGGCGCCGCGGATGATCTCGCTCTTGCCGAAGCTCTTGCGCACATTGCGCAGTTCGAGGGCGTATTCGCTCACAGCGTCTCCCTGCGTTTGATCTCTTTCTCGATTTCCTCTTGCACCAGGTCCCACTCCTGCTTGAACTGGCGGCGCGCCAGCTCGAACAGGGCCAGCCCGGTCAGCAGCACGAAGCCGGCGCCGAACCAGGCGTCCACGCCGCCGGCGTTCAGGGCCATGCCGGCAAAGCGCATCTGCGGGCCCAGCGCGGCGTTCAGCTGGAGGTGATAGAGCATCTCCACCATCACCGCGGCGCCGGCCAGCAGGGTCAGGCCGGTGCCGGCCAGGGCCAGGTAGCTGGTCCAGAGTTTGCGCAGCTTGCCGAAGGCGGCAACGCGCAGATTCATCATGATCAGGGCGGCAAAGCCGCCCGGCGCATACATCACCATGAAGAGGAAGATCAGGCCCAGGTAGAGCAGCCAGGCCGAGGTCAGCTCGGACAGCAGCACCCCGGCCAACACCATCAGCACCGCACCGATGATGGGGCCGAAGAAGAAGGTGGCGCCGCCCAGGAAGGTGAACAACAAATAGGAGCCCGAGCGCAGCGCCCCCACCACCTCGGCGGTGACGATCTCGAAGTTCAGCGCCCCCAGACCGCCGGCAATGCCGGCGAAGAAGCCCGAGATCATGAAGGCCATGAAGCGCACCCACTGGGTGTCGTAGCCGATGAACTCGACGCGCTCGGGGTTGTCGCGCACCGCGTTGAGCATGCGGCCCAGCGGCGTGCGGGTGAGCGCGAACAGCAGCGCGGTGCAGATGAAGGCGTAGACCGCGATCAGGTAATAGACCTGGATCTGCGGGCCGAAGCTGATGCCCAGCACCGCCTTGCCGATCACGCGGTTGCCCGAGACCCCGCCCTCGCCGCCGAAGAACTCCGGCAGCATCAGCGACATCGACCAGATCAGCTCGCCCAGGCCCAGCGTGATCATCGCGAAGGGCGTGCCCGACTTCTTGGTCGAGACATAGCCGAACAGGGCCGCGAAGCCCAGCCCCGCCAGCCCGCCCACCAGCGGCACCAGGCTCACCGGCAGGCCCAGCTGGCCGGCCGACACGGCATTCAGCGTGTGCATGGCGAGGAAGGAGCCCAGCCCGCTGTAGACCGCATGGCCGAAGCTGAGCATGCCGCCCTGCCCCAGCAGCAGGTTGTAGGCCAGGCAGGCAATGATGGCGATGCCGATCTGCGACAGCATGGTCTGCGCCAGGCTGCTGGTCCACAGCAGCGGCGCAACCAGCAGCACCAGGGCATAGATGCCCCAGATGAACCAGCGGCCGACGTTGTAGGGTTTGAAGTGGTAATGGGAGGAACTGGCGCGAACGTGGTTCATGACAGGGCTCCCGCCGGGCCGCCCCAAGGGAGGCCTGCGCCCCCTTGGGGGGCAGTGAACGAAGTGAACGTGGGGGCCAACATGTCAGTCCTCGCGCGTGCCGAGCAGGCCCTTGGGGCGGAAGATCAGGATCAGCACCATCAGCAGATAGGGAAGAATCGGCGCCACCTGCGCCAGGCTGAGCCTCAGAATGGGGTAGCCGAAGGTCTGCGGGCCGGCCGCGATGCCCAGGCTGTTGAGCAGGGTGATGAGCGAGCCGTCCACCGTCAGCGGCAGGGTCTGCAGCAGGCCGATCAGGATCGAGCCGACGAAGGCGCCGGCCAGCGAACCCACGCCGCCCACCACCACCACCACGAAGATGATGGAGCCGACGATCACCGCCATCGAGGGCTCGGTGACGAAGGTGAAGCCGCCGATCACGCCGGCCAGCGCGGCCAGCGCGCAGCCGCTGCCGAACACCAGCATCAGCACGCGCGGCACGTTGTGGCCCAGCGCCTCGACCATCTCGGGATGCGTCAGCGCCGCCTGTATCACCAGGCCGATGCGGGTGCGCGTGAGCAGCAGCCACAGCGCCAGCAGCATGCCCAGCGCCACCAGCATCATGAAGGCGCGCGTGAGCGGGAACTTGGAACAGGCCGCCCCCGCCGCCGAGCACAGCGCCAGCGGCGCCTCGCCCAGCGCCAGGCTGAGACCCTGCAGCGGATGCTGCACGATGGTGAAGGCCGGCCCCTGCAGCGAGGGCGGCGGCGTGAACGGCACCGCCGTGCGGCCCCACACCAGCTGCACCAGCTCCAGCACCACATAGGACAGGCCGAAGGTGATGAGCAGCTCGGGCACATGACCGAACTTGTGCACGCGCCGCAGCGCCATGCGCTCGAAGCCCGCGCCCACCAGGCCCACCAGCAGCGGCGCCGCCAACAGCGCCGGCCAGAAGCCGATCACGCCCACCAGGGTGTAGGCGAAGTAGGCCCCCAGCATGTAGAAGCTGGCATGGGCAAAGTTCAGCACCCCCATCATGCTGAAGATCAGCGTGAGGCCGGAGCTGAGCATGAACAGCAGCAGCCCGGAGGACAGGCCGTTCAGCAGATTGATGAGGATTTGGTCCACGGGTTCTCGCGAAGTCGGTGCGTCTCAAGAAGCGGGGCCATCGTCACGATGCCCCCGCGCAGCCGGCTCGAATCAGACGGTGCTCAAGGGCGCTTCATCTGGCAAGAGGTGGGCGTGCTGGACACATAGGGCTCGTAGGTCTTCACCTCGGCAAAGGTATAGCCGGTGTTCTCCGGGCTGTACGTATGCTTGGCATCGACCTTCTGCCACACCGAGATGTAGAGCGGCTGCTGCAGCTGGTGGTCGGTCTTGCGCATTTCCACATCGCCGTTGAAGCTCTTGAACTTCAGCCCTTCCAGCGCCGCCGCCACCTTGAGCGGGTCGGTGGACTTGGCCTTGGCCATGGCATCGCCCAGCGCGCTGTAGATATGGATCACGCTGCCGGTGTAGAAGTCGTCGTTGAACTTGGCCTTGAACTCGTCGGCCCACTTGCCCATCTGGCCGCCCATGCTGTTGTGGTTGTAGGCCACCTGGTAGACGCGGCCCGCACCGCTGGCGCCAATCGCCGTGGGCGTGCCGGTGACGCCGGCGTAATAGGTGTAGAACTTGCCGTTGAAGCCCGACTCGTTGGCGGCCTTGATGAGCAGCGCCAGGTCCGAGCCCCAGTTGCCGGTGATCACGGTGTCGGCGCCGCTGGCCTTGATCTTGGCCACATAGGGCGCGAAGTCGCGCACCTGGGCGATCGGGTGCAGGTCTTCGCCGACGATCTGGATGTCCGGACGCTTGCGCGCCAGCAGTTCCTTGGCGTACTTGGCGACCTGGTGGCCGTGCGCGTAGTTCTGGTTCAGCAGGAACACCTTCTTGACGTCGCTCTGGTCCTTCAGGAAGGTCGTGATGGCCTCCATCTTCATGGAGGTGTCAGCGTCCATGCGGAAGTGCCAGTAGCTGCACTTGCTGTTGGTCAGGTCGGGATCGACCGCCGAATGGTTCAGGAACAGGATTTCCTTGCCGGGGTTGCGCTCGTTGTGCTTGTTGATCGCGTCCACCAGGGCCAGCGCCACGCCCGAGCCATTGCCCTGGGTGACATAGCGCACGCCCTGGTCGATGGCTGACTTCAGCGCGTTCAGCGATTCCGCCGGGCTCAGCTTGTTGTCGATCGGCACGATCTCGAACTTCACGCCGGCGGGGTTGGTCTTGTTGAACTTCTCGGCGAAGAACTGGAAGCTCTTGACCTGGTTCTGACCCACCGGGCCCATCAGGCCGGAGAGCGGATCGATCCAGGCAATCTTCACCGTCTCGCCCTTCTGGGCATGGGCCAGGCCGGCGCAGCTGAGCAGCGCTGCGGCGGCAAGGGTTGCCAGGGTGGCGGTTCGTTGGGCTCTGTGCATCGTTGTCTCCTTGGGTTGTATAAGGCGTGCGTTACAGAAAAAACCGGCGTCGTGCCAAGACCCGACCCGCCGGCTCGAGCGGCCGCGGTGTCAGGTCTTGCCTCGTGATCAGGCCGTGGGCAGCTTGTAGCCCTTGAACTGCTCGCGCAGCTTGAGCTTCTGCAGCTTGCCGGTGGCAGTGTGCGGCAGCTCGGTGACGAAGGCCACGTCGTCGGGAATCTGCCACTTGGCGATGCGGCCCTCGTAGAAGGCCAGCAACTCCTCGCGTGTGAGTTCCGCCCCGGGCTTCTTCACCGCCACCAGCAGCGGGCGCTCGTCCCACTTGGGATGGCGGCAGGCGATCACGGCGGCCTCGTGCACGGCCGGGTGGGCCATGGCGATGTTCTCCAGGTCGATCGAGCTGATCCATTCGCCGCCGGACTTGATCACGTCCTTGCTGCGGTCGGTGATCTGCATGAAGCCATCGGCATCGATGGTGGCCACGTCGCCGGTGGGGAACCACTCGCCCATCGAGCTGCCGTCGGCGGCATGCACGGGTACCAGCGGCGAGCCGTCCTGCAGGAAATAGGTGTTGATGACCCAGGGGCCGCGCACCACCAGGTTGCCGGCGCTGGCACCATCCCAGGGCAAGGCCTGACCCTCGTCGTCGATCACGGCCATGTCGATGCCGTAGATCACCTTGCCCTGCTTTTCCAGGATGCGGCGCTGTTGCTCGGGCGGCAGGGCCAGCTGCTTGGCGGTGAGCTTGGAGAGCGTGCCCAGCGGCGACAGCTCGGTCATGCCCCAGGCATGGATCACCTCCACGCCATAGTCGTCCATCAAGGTCTTGAGCATCGCCGGCGGGCAGGCCGAGCCGCCGATCACGGTGCGCTTGAAGGTGCTGAAGCTGAGCTTGTTGCTGGCCACATAGGTCAGCAGGCCCAGCCAGACGGTGGGCACGCCGGCGCTGAAGCTGACCTTCTCGGTCTCGAACAGCTCGTAAAGCGACTTGCCGTCCAGGTGCGGGCCGGGGAACACCAGCTTGCAGCCGACGATGGCGCTGCTGTAGGGCAGGCCCCAGGCGTTGACGTGGAACATCGGCACCACCGGCAGGATCACGTCCTTGGCCGAGCAGTCCATCGCATCCGGCAGGGCCGAGCCATAGGCATGCAGCACGCTGGAGCGGTGGCTGTAGACGGCGCCCTTGGGGTTGCCGGTCGTGCCCGAGGTGTAGCAGATGCTGGAGGCGGTGTTCTCGTCGAAGCTGGGCCAGGCATAGCGGCCGTCCTCGGCCTCCAGCAGCTCCTCGTAGCAGAGCAGATTGGGCAGCGTGCTGGCGGCCGGCATGTGGGCACGGTCCGTCATCAGCACATAGTGCTTGATCTGCGGCAGGTGCTCGGCCAGCTTCTCGACCAGGGGCAGGAAGTTGAGGTCGAAGCACAGGGCGCGGTCCTGCGCATCATTCGCGATCCAGGCGATCTGCTCGGGGAAGAGACGCGGGTTGATGGTGTGGCAGACCAGCTGCGAGCCCGAGCTGCCGTAGTAGATCTCCAGATGGCGGTAGCCGTTCCAGGCCAGGGTGCCGACGCGCTCGCCGGCCTGCAGGCCCAGACGGGCAAAGGCCTGGGCCAGCTTGCGCGAGCGCAACTCGGCCTCGCGCCAGTTGTAGCGGTGCAGATCGCCCTCGACCCGCTTGCTGACGATCTCGGTATCGCCCGAATGCCGCGCCGCATGCTGGATCAGTGAAGAAATCAGCAAGGGCATGGACATCATCTGTCCCATCAAGGCCATCTACGGTCTCCTGTATTTCTTGGTTCAATCCAGTTTAGGGCGCGTCCCCTAGCTCGATAGTCACCCTCGTTACACAGGTTGCGCAAGAGCACCTAGCGTAAACACTGCCCCGGCTTGCGACAGCCCCTGCACCAGCAGTTGGCAGATTCCCGCCCCATGCTCAGAATCGGTGCATCGCCCGCCAAGAGGATTCGCCATGAACCTGAACAACCTGGGCCTGGCCCGCAAGCTCACCGGCGCCATCGCGCTGCTGCTGGCCGCGATGCTGGCCATCGGTGGTTTCACCCTGTTCCGCGCCCAGGCCATCGAGCGCCAGGCCAGCGCGGCGATCGAACAGGCGCAGACGCTGATACGCAAGTCGGTCAAGTGGCAGGGCATGACCGAGACCGCGGTGGCGCGCAGCATGGCCGCCGCGGTGAGCAAGGACCCCGCGGTGGGCGAGCTCTTCAAGGAAGCCATGGCCACCGACACGCCGCGCGTGGTGAAGCTGCGCGAGGAGATCACCAAGGAGGCGCAGACGCCCGAGGACCAGACCCAGCTGAAGCAGATCGTCGGCTTTGGCGGCAGCCTGCTGGCCGCCAGCAAGAAGGCGCGCGAACTCGGCGCGGCCGGCGACAGCGCCGGCGCCGCCAAGGTGGTGCAGGAGGAATACGGGCCGGCGGTGCGCAGCTATCTGGGCGCGATCGAGCGCTTCGTGCAGATGCAGGCCGACAAGGCCAGCAAGGCCGAGCAGGCCGCGGTGGCGGCGCGCAGCGGCCTGCTGTGGATGGGCGCCATCGGTGCGCTGCTGATCGTGGCGGCCGGCATGCTGATCGCCTGGGCCCTGGTGCGCTCCATCGTCACCCCGCTGGCCCAGGCCGTGAAGCTGGCCGAGGCGGTGGCGGCCGGCGATCTGCGCACCCATATCAGCGCCGCGGGCACGAACGAAACCGGCCAGCTGCTGGCGGCGCTCAAGCGCATGAACGACGGGCTGGTCGACATCGTGGCCCAGGTACGCGAGGGCAGCGACTCGATCGCCACCGGCAGCGCCGAGATCGCGCGCGGCAACGCCGACCTGAGCCAGCGCACCGAGGAGCAGGCCAGCAATCTGCAGCACACCGCGGCCTCGATGGAGCAACTCACCGCCACCGTGAAGCAGAACGCCGACACCGCGCGCGCCGCCACCCAGCTGGCCGCCAGCGCCTCGGCCGTGGCAGCCCAGGGCGGCACGGCGGTGAACGAGGTGGTGGCGACGATGGAGCAGATCAGCGCCGCCTCGCGCAAGATCTCCGACATCATCGGCACCATCGACGGCATCGCCTTCCAGACCAATATCCTGGCGCTGAACGCCGCGGTGGAGGCGGCGCGCGCCGGCGAGCAGGGCCGCGGCTTCGCGGTGGTGGCCGGCGAGGTGCGCACGCTGGCGCAGCGCAGCGCGCAGGCGGCGCGCGAGATCAAGACGCTGATCGGCGACAGCGTCGACAAGGTCGAGATCGGCAGCACCCTGGCCGGTAATGCCGGCCGCACCATGGCCGAGATCGTGAGCCAGGTGAAGCGCGTCTCCGACCTGATCGCCGAGATCAGCGCCGCCAGCGCCGAGCAGAGCCAGGGCATTGCCCAGGTGGGCGATGCGGTGACCCAGCTCGACCAGGTGACGCAGCAGAACGCCGCCCTGGTCGAACAGGCCGCGGCGGCGGCCGACAGCCTGCAGCAGCAGGCCGGGCGCATGACCGAGGTGGTGGCGGTGTTCCGGCTGCACTGACAGGGGCATTGCGCGCCCGCCCGACGGCTTGGCGGGCGCCTGTCTACACTGCCGGCCATCATGCATGCTGACTGGCCCAACCGCTTTGCCCGCCTGGGCCCCGAGTTCTACACCGAGCTGCCCGCCCAGGGTCTGCCCGACCCGCATTGGGTGGCGCAGAGCCCGGCCTGTGCCGAGCTGCTGGGCCTGGGCGCCGACTGGGCCTCGCAGCCGAGTCTTCAGGCCCTGCAGGTCTTCAGCGGCAACGCGCTGTGGCCCGGCATGCAGACCCTGGCAAGCGTCTACAGCGGCCACCAGTTCGGCCAATGGGCCGGCCAGCTGGGCGATGGGCGCGCGCTCTGGCTGGGCGAGCTGGCCACGCCACAGGGCGGCCTGGAGCTGCAGCTCAAGGGCGCGGGTCTGACGCCCTACTCCCGCATGGGCGATGGCCGGGCGGTGCTGCGCTCCTCGATCCGCGAATTCCTCTGCTCCGAGGCGATGGCCGCGCTGGGCATCCCGACCACCCGCGCGCTGTGCGTCACCGGCTCAGCCCTGCCGGTGCGGCGCGAGAGCATCGAGACCGCGGCGGTGGTCACGCGCGTCGCGCCCAGCTTTCTGCGCTTCGGCCACTTCGAGCATTTCGCCCACCATGGCCAGCATGCCGCGCTGCGCCGCCTGGCCGAGCATTTCATCGCCGAGCATGCGCCCGAATGCCTGGACGCGCCCCAGCCGGTGGTGGCGCTGCTGGCGCGCGTGGCCGGGCAGACCGCCGAGCTGCTGGCGCAATGGCAGGCGGTGGGCTTCTGCCATGGGGTGATGAATACCGACAATATGTCGATGCTGGGCCTGACGATCGACTACGGCCCGTTCGGCTTCCTGGACGGCTTCGACCCGGGCCATGTCTGCAACCATTCCGACCACCAGGGCCGCTATGCCTATGCGCGCCAGCCCAATGTGGCGTTCTGGAACCTGCATGCGCTGGCCCAGGCCCTGCTGCCGCTGCTGCCCGCCCACCCCGAGGCTACGCGTGAGGCTGCACGCGAGGCCGAGCGCGAGGCCGCCGGCGAGCAATTGCTGGAGGCATTGGAGCCCTACCGCGAGCGCTTCCCGCGCGCCCTGCTCGGGGCCATGCGCGCCAAGCTGGGCCTGGCCACCGCACAGGAGGGCGACCGCGAGTTGGTGGACGACTGGCTGCGGCTGCTGGCCGCCACCCGGGTGGACTACACGATCGCGCACCGCCGCCTGAGCCGCTACGGCGCCCAGCCCGAGGCGCTGCGCGACCTGTTCCTGGACCGCCCCGCCTTCGACGCCTGGGCGCTGTGCTACCAGGCCAGGCTGGCCCAGGAGGGCAGCGTGGCGGCCGAGCGCGAGGCCGCCATGCTGGCCCGCAACCCCGCGGTGGTGCTGCGCAACCATCTCGCCGAGGGCGCGATCCGCCAGGCCCAGGCGGGCGATTTCAGCGAAGTGCAGCGCCTGCTGAAAGTTTTGAGCCGGCCCTTCGACGAACCCGCGCAAGCCAGCGACGCCGGCTTCCCGCCCGACTGGGCGCAACATCTGGAAGTGTCTTGTTCATCATGAGTGACTACCCCATCAAGAAGACCGATGCCGAGTGGCGCGAGCAGCTCGACCCCATGCAGTACCAGGTGGCCCGCCACGCCGCCACCGAGCGCGCCTTCACCGGCAAGTACTGGGACCATTGGGACAGCCAGGGCCGCTACAACTGCGTCGGTTGCGGCACGCCGCTGTTCGAGCCGGCAACCAAGTTCGACGCCGGCTGCGGCTGGCCCAGCTACTGGGCGCCCATCAACAGCGAGGTGGTGGAGCGCGTGGTGGACAAAAGCCATGGCATGGTGCGGGTGGAGGTGCGCTGCCAGCGCTGCGGCTCGCACCTGGGCCATGTCTTCCCCGACGGGCCGGAACCCAGCGGCGAGCGCTTCTGCATCAATTCGGCCGCGCTAGACTTCGCCCCCAAGACCTGAGCCACCCGGCCCGAGGCGCCCTGATTGCGACTAGGGCCTGCTAACACTACGTTTGTCCGATGCGTTGCCACCAGAAAAGCCGTGAACTAGGCGCAAACCGAAGCCGGGGCTGCTCCCCCGGCGAGGCTTTGCAACGACGTGCACGGCTTTTCTGGTGGCAACCCGAAGGGAACGGGGCTGGCAGGGCCCATCTCGTCGTTGAACTCCTCGCCCAGGCAGAGAGCCTGGGCTTCGTCGTCCGCCTAGACCTGGGCCCTGCCGGCCCCGTTCGCACGGGCAAACGTAGTGTTAACAGGCCCTAGATGAAGCTCCTGCTCGATTTCCTGCCCCTGCTGCTGTTCTTCGGCAGCTTCAAGTACGCCGAATCCCACAAGGACTGGGCCGCCCTCTTCGCCAGCGAGCATTTCGGCTTCATGGTCTCGGGCGGCAAGGTCGGGCCCGAGGAGGCGCCGGTGCTGCTGGCCACCGTGGTGGTGATGGCCGCGACCCTCTTGCAGGCCCTGGTCCTGAAGCTGCGCGGCAAGAAGATCGACCTGATGCTGTGGATCAGCCTGGGCCTGGTGGTGACCCTGGGCGGTGCCACCATCTGGTTCCATAACGAGACCTTCATCAAGTGGAAGCCCACCGGCCTGTACTGGGGCATGGCCCTGGTGTTCCTGCTGAGCGACAAGCTGATGGGCAAGAACCTGCTCAAGTCCATGCTGGGCGAGGAGATCCAGATGCCCGCCGCCATCTGGTCGCGCCTGAACCTGGCCTGGGTGGGCTTCTTCGTCGCCATGGGCGTGCTCAATCTCTACGTGGCCTACAACTTCTCGACCTCCAGCTGGGCCAATTTCAAGGTCTTCGGCAGCACCGGCCTGATGCTGGTGTTCACGCTGGCGCAGGGCCTCTACATGGGCCGCCACATCATCGAAGACAGCAGCAAGAACGACGGCAAGGAGACGCCATGAGCCCGCGTGCCTCGGTCACCGACATCGAGTCGAGGCTGCGCGAGCGCCTCTCGCCCAGTAGCCTGGAGGTAGAGGACGACAGCGCCCGCCATGCCGGCCATGCCGGCGCGCGCGAGGGCGGCCATTACACGGTGCGCATCGTGGCGGCCGGCTTTACCGGGCTTAACCGGGTCGCCCGCCATCGCCTCGTATATGATTCCCTCGCTGAACTGATGCAGCAGGGCATCCATGCGCTGGCGATCGACGCCCGCAGCCCGGATGATCGCTGAACAGATTTCGCCTTGAATCCGCGCCGGCCACGGCGCTTTGTTTTGTGTATTGAACCCGGTAGATGCCCCGCCGGTGGAGTCTGTTGAAAGGCCCAATGTCCATGAAGAAGATTGTGCTCGCCGCCTCGATCGCGGCCCTGTCTGCAGCGTTCGCACCCATCACGGCCAGCGCCCAGAACATCGCGACGGTGAATGGCAAGGCCGTGCCCAAGGCACGCGCCGACCTGCTGATCGGCCAGATCACCAAGAACGGCCAGCCCCGCACGCCGGAGATGGAAACGCAAGTGAAGGACGAGATCGTCCTGCGCGAAATCTTCATGCAGGAAGCCGAGAAGCGCGGCATCCCCGCCAGCGCCGACTTCAAGGCGCAGATGGAACTGGCGCGCCAGAGCATCCTGATCCGCGAACTGTTCGCCGACTTCAGCAAGAAGAACCCGGTCACCGACGCCGATGCCAAGGCCGAGTACGACAAGTTCAAGGCCCAGAGCGCCGGCACCGAATACCGCGCCCGCCACATCCTGGTGGAAAAGGAAGAGGACGCCAAGGCCCTGATCGCCCAGATCAAGGGCGGCGCCAAGTTCGAGGAACTGGCGACCAAGAACTCCAAGGACCCCGGCTCGGCCGCCAACGGTGGCGACCTCGACTTCGCCAACCCCAACTCCTATGTGCCCGAGTTCAGCAAGGCCCTGACCGCCCTGCAAAAGGGCGAGATGACGCAGGAGCCGGTGAAGAGCCAGTTCGGCTACCACATCATCAAGCTGGAAGACACGCGTGAAGCGACCTTCCCGGCCTTCGACGATGTGAAGGCGCAGATCCTGCAACGTCTAAACCAGCAAAAGCTGGGCGACTTCCAGAAGGACCTGAAGGCCAAGGCGAAAACGGACTACAAGTTCGCCAACTGATGGACAGGGGCTGAGTCCCCTCGCATCAAAACCCGCGTAGCGCCAGGCCTGAGTCTGGCAACGCGGGTTTTTTCATGTTTCGTCCCCATCTAGCGCCTCATGCCCGCAACCCGCCTCGCCCGCCGCCTGCTGCCCACGCCCGAGACCCTGGAGAACATCAAGGGGCTGCGCTGGTTGGGTCATTACCTGCGGCCGCGGCCCTGGCTGTGGGTGGCGCATCGGCGCCGGGTGGCCTGGGGTGTGGGCCTGGGCCTGGCGGTGGGCGTGATCCCGCTGCCCACCCAGATGCTGCTGGCCGCCGCGGTGGCCATCCTGTTTCGCGCCAATGTGGCGGCGGCGATTGCCGCCACCTGGCTCACCAACCCCTTCACCCTGGTGCCGATCTGGAGCCTGGCGATCTGGCTCGGCGGGCTGCTGGTGCAAGAGGCCAGCCCGGTGCATGCGCCGCCGATGCTGAGCCTGGACTGGCAGCATCCGGCCGGCTGGATCAGCGATCTGGGCCTGTGGCTGGCCAGCCTGGGCAAGCCCCTGCTGGTGGGCCTGCCCTTGGCCGGCCTGCTGCTGGGCGCGCTGGCCTACCTGGCCGTCTACATGGGCTGGTGGGCGGTGATCATGTTCGAGCGCGGGCGGCGGCTGCGCCAGCGCGCGCGACGCGGCCTCTGAGCCCGGCTCAGACGGCCATGTCGGTGAGCCGGGACTCGACCAGATGCCCCGCCTCGATGCGCAGCTGGCGGTCGCAGCGCTCGGCGATGGCCTGGTCGTGGGTCACCAGCACCAGGGTGGTCCCGGCCTCGCGGTTGAGTTCGAACATCAAGGCCATCACCTGGGCGCCGGTGGCGAAGTCCAGGCTGCCGGTGGGCTCGTCGGCCAGCAGCAGCGCCGGCCGCACCACGAAGGCACGCGCCAGCGCCACGCGCTGCTGCTCACCGCCCGAGAGCACGCGCGGGTAATGGCCGAGGCGCTGGCCCAGGCCCACGCGCTGCAGCATCTGCGTCGCCAAGGCCTTGGCATCGCGCTCGCCGCGCAACTCCAAGGGCAGCATCACGTTCTCCAGCGCGGTCAGGTTGGCCAGCAGCTGGAAGCTCTGGAACACAAAGCCCAGCTCCGCACCGCGCAGGGCCGCGCGCGCGTCTTCGTCAAGCGCAAACATGTCCTGGCCGCGCAGCCGCACCGTGCCGCTGCTGGGCTTGTCCAGGCCCGCCAGGATGGACAGCAGGGTGCTCTTGCCCGAGCCCGAGGCGCCGACGATGGCGACCGATTCACGCGCCAGCAGATGAAAGCTGATGTCGTGCAGAATCGTCAGCTCGCCGGTGGCGTCCTGCACGGACTTGCTGACGCGATCGACTTCGATGATGAATTCAGACATAGGGCGGGCTGGAATGCGGCGTAGAGACTGGATAGCGCAATGTAGCCTGCTTGGCCTGGCATGCCTCGGGTCACCCCTGGCCGGCGCCGCCGATGCCAGGGGCAAGCACAGCGGGCCGCGCCGCATCGTCGTGCTGGGCGACAGCCTCTCGGCAGAGTACGGCCTGGCGCGCGGTAGCGGCTGGGTGGCGCTGCTGGAGGCCAGGTTGAAGGAACAGCGCCTCGCCATCGAGGTGGTGAACGCCAGCATCAGCGGCGACACCAGTTCGGGCGGCCGCTCGCGCCTGCCCGGCCTGCTGAAGGCACAAACGCCCAGCCACCTGATCATCGAGCTGGGCGGCAATGACGCACTGCGCGGCCTGCCGCTCGCGATGACGCGCGACAACCTGCGCGCCATGGTGCAGGCCGGCAAGGCCGCCGGCGCCAGGGTGCTGCTGGTGGGCATGCAGATGCCGCCCAACTACGGGGCGGCCTATGGCAAGGAGTTCGTGCAGCTGTTCGAGCAGGTGGCGCGGGACGAGAAGACCGCCCTCACCCCCTTTCTGCTCGCCGGCGTGGCGGAGCGGCCGGATGCGGAGGGCTGGTTCCAGCCCGACCGCATCCACCCGCTCGCCAAGGCGCATCCCTTGATGCTGGACAACGTCTGGCGCGCCCTCAAGCCCCTGCTGTAGCGCAGCCGGTCGTCAATCGTTGTTGCGCTGCGGGCGTCCGTCCTGGCGGCGCGGCACTTCGTCGCCGGCCTTGCGCTGCGGGCGCTCCTCGGCGCGCGCGGCGGGCGGGGCCGCGGGTGGCACGGGTTGGGCGCTGCGCATCGGCACGCCGCGGTCGGGCTGGCGCTCCGGTGCCCGCTCTTGCGGCCGTTCCTGCGGCCGCTCGATCGCACGCTCGGGCATGCGCACCGGTTCACGCATGATGGGCTCGCGCTGCTGTTCACGTTGCTGCTCGCGCTCGATGGCCGAGCGCGGCGCACCAGGCTCGCGCTGGGGCAGGGTTTGCGGTGCGGGCTGGGGCACCGGCTGCGGCATCACCTGCACCGGGCTGGGGCGCTCGATGCTGCGCTCGGGGGCGCGTTCCAGGCCACGCTCGGGTGCGCGGGCACGCTCGGGCTCGCGCCGCGGCAGTTCGCGCGGCACAGGCTCACGTTGCTGCTCGCGCTGCTGTTCACGCTCGATGATGGAGCGCGGCGCTTCGCCAGCATTGCGGTCCGGGCGGTTGTCGCGCGAGGGGCGCGGCGCGTCGAACACCGGGCCGCGGCGCTCCGGCAGCGTCGCCGCCGGCAGTGGCGGCAGCTCCTGCCGGCCGGGCGCCTGCGGCACCGGGCGCAGCGGCACCTGCGCGTCGCGCCAGGGTGCCGGGCGCAGCACGCCGCCGGGCTGCGGCGTCAGCGTGCTGACGGCTCCCACCACATCGCGGTTGCGATAGACGGGCTTGTTCACCGAACCATTGGGGTTCAGCACCGTCACCGGGTCGGCCTCGGGATTGAGGCGACGCACATAGCCGGGGCTGTGGTGGTAGCTGGGGCGGTAGACCTCGCGCGGCGCCAGCGGGAACCAGCCATAGCGCGGATAGTCGTGGCGCGAGCCGATGCTGATGCCGACGCTGACCGAGCCGCCGCCCACCCAGGCCACCAGGGCCGGCGCGTACACGGGGCGTGCCACATAGCGGCCCGGCACCCAGCACCAGCGCGCGCGGTAATGCACCCAGCGGCCATAGTGGAAGGGTGCAAAGCCCCAGGGGGCATCGTCCACCCAGGTCCAGCCCCAGGGGCGCGACCAGACCCAGCGGCCATCGCGGTAGGGGGCCCAGTCGGGCGCCACCTGCACCGGGATCCAGACCGGGCCATAGTCGGGCGCGTTCTCCCAGCGGCCATAACGGTCGAGGTCCTCGGCGCCGGTCATCTCGGGCGAGACATAGCGGTAGCTGACGGCTTCGCCGTCGGAGCGGCTCTGCGCCAGCGCCCAATCGGTGAAGGCGTCGACGTCGAAGCGCTGGCGCTCGGCGCGCGGGCCGTTGGCCCACCAGAACTCGACCTGCTCATTGGCCCCCAGCCAGACCGGCTGGGCATCGCCCTCGCGCGCCTCGAAGCGCATGCGGCCCTGCCAGTTCAGGGCGCGGCTGCCACGGTCGAGTTGGTCGACGCGGTAAAAGCCCTCGCGCTCGAAGATGAAGCGCCCCTCGCGGGTGCGCAGCCGGGTCTCGTTGGCGCTCTCGGCATTGCGCAGGCGCAGTGCCAGGCTGCCCTGGTCCACGCGCAACTCGACGCGCTCGTCGTCGAGCTGGCTGAATTCGATATCGCTGCGCTCGTCCACCCACAGGCTGGTGGAGCCGATGCGCAGGGCCATGCGTGCGCCCGGGTCGGTGCGCAGGCGGTCGCCCTCGCTGATGGTGTGATTGCGCCCGAGCTGCAGCCATTCCTTGCTCTCGGTGTCGAACAGCCAGGCCTCGCCGCTCAGCTCCGACACGCGGGCGACGCGGCCGGGCGGGTCGGCCCAGGCGCAGCCCAGGCTCAGGCTCAGCAACAAGGCCAGGGCCAGCTGCCACCAGCGCTTGGCCGGGGATGTTTGTATTGCGCTTTCCATGAGCGATCTCCTCTGCCCCGGCTTAACGCCCGAAACCTGCCCCAGGACGACGCACTTTACAAAAAAGAACTCAGTCGTCCGCCTCAATCATCGGCATGGGGATCGACGCCGGGGAACAGCACCTCGGTATAGCCGAAGCGGCTGAAATCCGTCATGCGCATGGGATAGAGCTTGCCGATCAGGTGGTCGCATTCATGCTGCACCACGCGGGCATGGAAGCCTTCGGCCTCGCGCGCTATCGGCGCGCCCATTGCGTCGAAGCCCTGGTAGCGCAGGCGCGCATGCCGCGACACCACGCCGCGCAGGCCCGGCACCGAGAGGCAGCCCTCCCAGCCCTCCACCATCTCGTCCGAAAGCGGCGTGATGAGCGGATTGATCAGCACCGTCATCGGCACCGGCGGCGCCTCCGGGTAGCGCTCGTTGTGCTGGAAGCCGAACACCACCACCTGCAGGTCCACGCCGATCTGCGGCGCGGCCAGGCCGGCGCCGTTGGCGGCCTTCATGGTCTCGAACATGTCCTGCAGCAGCTGCGCCAGCTCGGGCGTGCCGAATTGCTGCACCGGTTTCGCCACGCGCAGCAGGCGCGCATCGCCCATCTTGAGAATCTCACGAACGGCCATCGGTACTTCCTTGCGATATCGTGGCGGGATTCTAAGGAGCATGCTGATGCAGGACCTGGGCCATGGGATTTACGCCATCGACACCGCTTTCCAGCGCGCGCATTTCGATGCCGCCTACCTGATCGTCGAACAGGGCCGCGCCGCCTTCGTGGACAGCGGCACCAACCACAGCGTGCCGCTGCTGCTGGCGGCGCTGGAACGGCTGGGCCTGCCGCGCACGGCAGTGGACTATGTCATCCCCACCCATGTGCACCTGGACCATGCCGGTGGCGTGGGCCTGTTGATGCAGGCCCTGCCGCAGGCGGTCTGCCTGGTGCACCCGCGCGGCCTGCGCCACATGCTGGACCCGAGCGCCTTGTGGGCCGGCGCGCTGGCTGTCTATGGCGAGGAGGAAATGCGGCGCTCCTATGGCGAGCTGGTGGCCGTGCCGGCGGCGCGTGCGCGCGCCAGCAGCGACGGCATGGAGATTGCGCTGGCGGGCCGCCCGCTGCTGCTGCTGGACACGCCCGGCCATGCGCGCCACCACCATTGCATCTGGGATGCGAAGAGCCGCGGCTGGTTCACCGGCGACACCTTCGGCCTCTCCTACCGCGAGTTCGATACCGAGCAAGGCCCCTGGATGCTGCCCACCAGCACGCCGGTGCAGTTCGAGCCCGAGGCGCTCGAGGCCTCGGTGCGGCGGCTGCTGAGCTACCAGCCCGAGTGCATGTACCTGACCCACTTCGGCCGCGTCGCCGACGTGCCCAGGCTGGCCGAGGCGCTGCTGGTGGCGGTGCGGGCGATGGCCGATACCGCGCTGTCGCTGCGCCGGGCGCCGGATCGGCACGCCGCCCTCAAGGCCGCGCTGCTGCAGCAATACCTGGCCAGCCTGCGGCGCCATGGCTGCCAGCTGCCCGAGGCGCGCTGCGCCGAGCTGCTGAGCATGGACGTGGAACTGAACGCCCAGGGCCTGGCGGTGTGGCTGGACAAGCTGCCCGCCTAGGGCCGTTCATGCGCGCGCTCAGGCGTCCAGGTCCAGCTCCTGGATCTTGCGCGTGATGGTGTTGCGGCCGATGCCCAGCTTCTGCGCCGCCTCGATGCGGCGGCCGCGCGTGATGTCCAGCGCGGTGAGGATCAGGCTGGCCTCGAAACGGCGCGTCAGCACGTCCCACACGTCCGGCTCGCCGGCGATCAGCAGGCGGCGCGCCTCGCGCGCCATCTCCGCCACCCAGGCATCGGTGCCGGCGGGCTGCGGGCCGGCCGGCATCACCGGCAGAGCCGCACCGGCGACGCCGGACGCGGGCTCCGCGGCATGCGCCGTGGCCACCGAGCTCGCTGCCGGCACGGGCGTGGTGGCCAGCAACTCCTGCGGCAGGTCCTTGGCCTCCACCACCTGGCTGGGCGCCATCACGCTGAGCCAGTGGCAGATGTTCTCGAGCTGACGCACATTGCCGGGGAAGTCGAAGGCCACCAGGCGCGCCAGCGCCGGCTCGGTGAGGCGCTTGGCCTCCACGCCCAGCTCGGTGGCGCTGCGCTGCAGGAAGTAGCGCGCCAGCACCGGGATGTCTTCGCGGCGCTCGCGCAGCGGCGGCAGGCGCAGGCGGATCACGTTGAGGCGGTGGAACAGATCCTCGCGGAAGCGTCCGTCGCGCACCAGGGCCTCGAGGTTCTGGTGCGTGGCCGCCACCACGCGCACATTGCTGCGCTGCGGGCTGTGGCCGCCCACGCGGTAGAACTGGCCGTCCGAGAGCACGCGCAGCAAACGCGTCTGCAGGTCCAGCGGCATGTCGCCGATCTCGTCGAGGAAGAGCGTGCCGCCCTCGGCCTGCTCGAAGCGGCCGCGCCGCGTCGCCTGCGCGCCGGTGAAGGCGCCGCGCTCATGGCCGAACAGTTCGGACTCCAGCAGGTCCTTGGGGATCGCCGCGGTATTGATGGCGACGAAGGGGCCCTCGGCGCGCGGGCTGTGCTTGTGCAGGGCACGCGCCACCAGCTCCTTGCCGCTGCCCGACTCGCCGGTGATCAGCACCGTCACATTGCTCTGGCTGAGGCGGCCGATGGCACGGAACACGTCCTGCATCGCCGGCGCTTGGCCCAGCATCTCGGGCAGCGGCGCGGCCGCCTCCTCGGCCACCGCCTCGCGCACGCTCTCCTCCTGGGCGCGGCGGATCAGCTCCACCGCACGCGCCAGGTCGAAGGGCTTGGGCAGGTATTCGAAGGCGCCGCCCTGGAAGGCCGAGACGGCGCTGTCCAGGTCGGAGTAGGCCGTCATGATGATGACGGGCAGGCCGGGCAGCTTTTCCTTCACCTTGGTGAGCAGATCCAGCCCCGAGCCGCCGGGCATGCGGATGTCGGACACCAGCACCTGCGGGCTGTCCTCCTCGAGCGCGGCCAGCAGATCGCGCGCGTTGCTGAAGCTGCGCGTCGGCAGACCCTCGCGGCCAAGTGCCTTCTCCAGCACAAAGCGGATCGAGTGGTCGTCGTCAACAATCCAGATGGATTTCATTCAGGGGCTCCGCGCTAGGCCTGACGGGGTACCCATCAGGGCAAAGGCAAGGTAATTCGAAAGTCGGTCCGACCTGGTTCGCTGTCGCAGTCGATCATGCCTTGATGTTGTTGGACGATCGTCTGCGACAAGGTGAGCCCGAGACCCGATCCGCCGTCCCGGCCGGAGACCAGGGGGAAGAAGATCCGGTCACGGATCTCGGCCGGCACACCAGGGCCGTTATCTTCGATATGCAATTCCAGTGCCAAGCGCCAGCGCTGCTTACCAATCGTGACCTGTCGGGCCACGCGCGTGCGCAGGGTGATCTGCGCATCGCCGGCCGCGATGCGCGCCTGCAGCGCCTGGGCGGCGTTCTGCACGATGTTGAGCACCGCCTGGATCAGCTGCTCGCGGTCGCCGCGGAAATCGGGCAGCGAGGTGTCGTAGTCGCGCACCAGCCTGAGCCCCTTGGGGTACTCGGCCAGGATCACCGAACGCACGCGCTCGCAGACCTCGTGGATGTTCACATCGCCCACCACCTGGGCAAAGCGGTGCGGCGCCAGCAGGCGGTCCACCAGCGATTGCAACCGGTCGGCCTCGTGGATGATGACCGAGGTGTACTCCTGCAGCTCGGGCCCCATGTCGGTGGGCTCCAGCTCCAGCGCCAGCAGCTGGGCCGCGCCGCGTATGCCGCCCAGCGGGTTCTTGATCTCGTGCGCCAGATTGCGTATCAGCTCCTTGGTGGCCTGCACCTGGTCGAGCTTGCGTTCATCGCGGTCCTGGCGCGTCTGCTGCGCGTTCTCGATCAGCTCGACCAGCAGCTGCTGCGGATCGTCGGTCTGGCTGACGATCACATGCACGGGTAGCAGGTCCTCATGCACGCGCGGGCCGCGGCGCAGGAGCGCATCGAAACGGCTGCTGGAATAGGCATTGCGCGCCACGCCGTCCATGGCCTCGCGCAGGCGCGCGGTGTCGGCAAACCAGTCGAACAGCTGGCTGCGCTGCACCGCGCGGCGCGACAGCCGCATCGCGGTCTCGAAGGCGGCGTTGGCGAACTCGCATTCGCCGTTGGGCCGCACCACGGCCACCATCGTGGCCAGAGAGTCGAAGGCCGCAAAGGCGGCATACGCAGAGCTGTCGTCGTTCATCGCGTCGGGTGGCCTGCCCCAACACGGGCAGACTCAGGGGAGTTTGCTGAGCTCTCGCTTGAGAGCCTGGATATCGGCTTCCTGGCGCGCGATGCCGGCCTTGAGCTCGGCCACGCGGTCCAGATACTTCTGGTAGTTGCGCTCGTCGCCGCGGCGCTCGGGGTTGCCGCCCGCGTACTCGCGCTGCAGATTGGCCAGGCGCTCCTCGCTGTCGCGCAACTCGGTCTCCAGCACGCGCCGGCGCTCGTTGTCGCGGCCACGCTGCTGGCTGGGGTCGATGCGCGCATCAGGCCCTCCGCGCGAGGCGGCCCCTTCGGCAGGTTGGGCCGACGGTGCCGGCTTGGCCCGCGCCGGCGCCTGCAGCACCGTGATGGGCGTGCCCTCGATGGTGCGACAGCCCTTTTCCTGGGCCTCCTTGGCCGAGAGCGCGTCGGTGTAGAGCACCGGCGGCCCGGGGCAGCGGTACACCACGCCCTGGGCCTGCGCCCCGCCTGCCGCCAACAGGGCGCTGAGCAGCAGGAACTGGGCTTGCTTCTTGGGTCGCTGGATGTGCATCGGCCGAATCGTCGAGAGGAAGGAACCAGGCTCGCATTGTGGCCCATGACGGCGCAGCAACAAAAAAGGACGGCTCGCGCCGTCCCTCTCCTGCCCTGGCAGCCTGCGGCGCGCCGTGTTGCTTCTCAACACGCACGCCGCGCGCTCCCATCACAGCGAGTAGTACATGTCGTACTCGACCGGGTGGGTGGCCATGCGGAAGCGCGTCACTTCCTGCATCTTCAGCTCGATGTAGGCATCGAGGAAGCTGTCGGTGAACACGCCGCCCTTGGTCAGGAAGGCACGGTCCTTGTCCAGATAGTCCAGCGCCTGGTCCAGGCTGTGGCAGACGGTCGGGATCTTCGCGTCTTCTTCCGGCGGCAGGTGGTACAGATCCTTGGTGGCGGCTTCGCCCGGGTGGATCTTGTTCTCCACGCCGTCCAGACCGGCCATCATCAGTGCCGCGAAGCACAGATAGGGGTTGGCCGAAGGATCGGGGAAGCGCGCCTCGATGCGGCGGCCCTTGGGGTTGGCCACATAGGGGATGCGGATCGAGGCCGAGCGGTTCTTGGCCGAGTAGGCCAGCTTCACCGGGGCTTCGAAGCCGGGCACCAGACGCTTGTACGAGTTCGTACCGGGGTTGGTGATGGCGTTCAGCGCGCGTGCATGCTTGATGATGCCGCCGATGTAGTACAGCGCGAAGTCGCTCAGACCGGCATAGCCATCACCGGCGAACAGGTTCTTGCCGTCCTTCCAGATCGACTGGTGCACGTGCATGCCGGAGCCGTTGTCGCCAACGATGGGCTTGGGCATGAAGGTCGCGGTCTTGCCATAGGCATGGGCGACGTTCTGGATCACGTACTTCTGCAGTTGCAGCCAGTCGGCGCGCTTGGTCAGGGTGCTGAACTTGGTGCCGATTTCCATCTGGCCGGCGTTCGCCACTTCGTGGTGATGCACTTCGACCGGGATGCCCAGTTGTTCCAGAATCAGGCACATTTCCGAGCGCATGTCCTGGCCGGCGTCGACCGGGGGCACGGGGAAATAGCCGCCCTTGACGGTGGGACGGTAGCCGCTGTTGCCGTGCTCGTATTCCTTGCCGGTGTTCCAGGCGGCTTCTTCGGATTCGATCTTGAAGAAGCAGCCGGACATGTCATTGCCCCAGCGGATCGAGTCGAAGATGAAGAACTCGGGCTCGGGGCCGAAGTAGGCGGTGTCGCCCAGGCCGGAGGCCTTCAGATAGGCTTCGGCGCGCTTGGCCAGCGAACGCGGATCGCGCTCATAGGCCTTGCCGTCGGCCGGGTCGACCACGTCGCAGGACAGGATCAGGGTCGGCTCTTCGAAGAAGGGGTCGATATTGGCGGTGTCGGGATCCGGCATCAGCAGCATGTCGGAGGCTTCGATGCCCTTCCAGCCAGCGATCGACGAACCGTCAAAGGCATGACCGGAGGAGAACTTGTCCTCGTCGAAATGCGACACGGGCACGGAAACGTGCTGCTCTTTGCCACGGGTATCGGTGAAGCGGAAGTCGACGAACTTGACTTCGTTTTCCTTCACCATCTTCATCACGTCGGCGACGGTCTTGGCCATCAATCACTCCTAGCGGAACGGGGGTAGATCGGATCTGAGAATTCGGCGGGGGTCTGGGTCCATGCGGATGCACGGGGCCCGACTCATGCACCGTTTAAGTAAGCAGGTTGCGTGCCAACTTGAGACCAGCCGGCGCAGCCCGAGCGCCAGCGCGGTGCATGCCCGCTGGCCCGCGGATTATGCGCTTGTGGGGCTTGCGTCACCATGACGCCGCCAGGGCGGCCACCGAACCGCGCACCAATCAAGTGCCGCGGTCGGGCTCTTATCGCACCAACTCGGTGCCAATGCGCGCACCATATTGGGACAGCCCCTGCTTGAGCGCCGCATAGGCCGGCTCCAGACGATCGGCGTCGCCCTTCACGCCCAGCTCGATATGGCGGCCCCATTGCGGATGGTCGACGCTGGGCAGGCTGAAGACCTTGATGCCGGGGAAGTCGGCCTCGATGCGTTCCATCAGCGGCGCCAGCGTGGCCTCCAGTGCCCCCAGCACGATCAGCGACTTCTCGCGCGTACCCAGCGCCCGGTGCAGATCGGCATGGCGCTGGTCCAGCACCCACTCGATCATCGGATGGGCCATCACCGGGAAGCCCGGCACGAAGTAGACCGTGCCGACGAAGAAGCCCGGAATCTGGTTGTAGGGATTGGGGATGATGCCCGCGCCCGCCGGGAACTCGCCCATCTGGAAGCGGCGCTGCGCATCCGGCGAATCGATCGCGATCTCGCTGCCCTGCTCCGCCGCGATCTGCTGCACGCGCTGCCAGATCAGGGCCTTGGCCTGCGGGTGCAGGGTCAGGTCTTGCCCCAGCGCGGCGGCGGCGGCCTGGCGGGTGTGGTCGTCGGGCGTGGCGCCGATGCCGCCGCAGCTGAACACCAGGTCGCCGCTGGCAAAGGCGCGCGCGAGCTCGGCCGTGAGGCGCGCGCGCTCGTCGCCCAGGTACTGGGCCCAGCTGAGCGTGAGGCCGCGGGCGGCCAGCAGCTCGATCACCTTGGCCAGGTGCTTGTCCTGGCGTTTGCCCGAGAGGATCTCGTCGCCAATGATGATGAGGCCGATGTTCATGGCAGCAACGGCGGCGCGGCCGTGGTCTGGGCCTGCTCGGGCAAGGGATCAAGCACCTCCACCACCGGCCCGGCGGCGGCCTGGCGCAGCTCATGCAAGGCGGCCAGCGCGTAATGCGCGAACCACAGCGAGGTGAAGGCGAACACCAGGGTGTAGAGCCACACAGAGATCAGCACCAGAAAGGGCGCGAGCGCAATCGTCAGCACGCCAAAGGCCCAGATGGCGGCGGGCGCGGCGCCCAGATAGCCGGTCACCAGGCCGAGCGCCAGCAGCGGGCCCTTGTGCTCGCTGAGGATCCGGCGCCGCTCGGGCGCCGAGGCATGGTCGGCCAGCACATCGAAGGCAAACACGCGGTAGCCCAGCCAGCCCCAGATCAGCGGCGGGATGAAGAGCACCAGCGGCGGGATGAACCAGAAGGGCATGCTGACGACGATGGCCAGCAGGGCCAGCAGGGTGTGGCCCAGCGACCAGGCCGCGCTCAGCCAGACCGAGCCGCCGCGCTTGAGTTCCAGGCCCGGGAAGCGGCGCGCGGCCACCAGCTGCACCATCGCCGGCGTCATCAGCAGCGCCACCATCAGCAGGCTCAGCACCACCACCACCGGGATGCCAAGGGCCAGCACCACCAGCGGCGCCATCACGCTGCGAAAGCCGCTGGCGCCGACATAGTCCAGCCAGCCCAGCAGGCTGTCGATCAGCTTCCAGGATTCCAGCGTGGCGCGCACGCCGGCCACCGCGGGTTCCCAGAAGAAGTACATGAAGACGCCGGCCAGCACGGCCGATATCAGCAGCGGCAGCAGCGAGAGCGCGATCACGCGCGGATGCAGGCAATAGGCGGCGGCGCGCCAGAAGGCATCGGCGATACGGCCGGTGGCATGGATCATTTTTCGCTCATTCCTCCGCTTTGGAGAGGTCGAGCATATCAACGCCCGACCAATCTCCGCAGACCCAGCCATTGCTGGGCCCAGAAGCCGCGGCCATAGTCGCGCCCGCCCTCGCCTGGGAGCTGGTCGCGCACACCGGTGGCATCGAAACGCAGCTCGAAATTGGCGGTGCCGAACAGCATGTCCCAGACCGGGAACAGCACCGCGAAGTTGTGGCCGCCCAGCGTGCCACGCCCGCCCGACTCATGGCCGATGCCGATCGCGTGGTGCAGCCGGTGAAAGCGCGGGCTCACCAGCACGCGCTCCAGCAGCGGCCCGAACCACAGCCGCACATTGGCGTGCTGCAGGCTTTCCATCAGCTGCGAGAGCGCCACCAGGGCCACGAACTGGCCGGGCTCCACGCCGATGAAGCGCGCCAGCAGCGCGAACACCGCAGCGCGCAGCACATCGTCGAGCAGATGGTTGCGGTTGTCGCTCCACATCGTCATTTGGCGCTGGCTGTGGTGCAGCGCATGCAGGGCCCACCACCAGCCGAACTGGTGCTGGGCACGGTGCAGCCAGTAGTTCACCAGGTCGAACACCAGCAGGTAGAGCAGGAAGCTGGCCCAGGGCAGCTCGGCCAGGCCCAGCAGCGCGTCGAGCTGCCAGGTCGGCAGGCCCAGCAAGCGCATCTGACCCGAGGCGCCGTCCAGCACCAGATCGAGGCTGAAGAACATCGCCAGGCGGAACAGCCCCAGCCGGTGGATCAGGGTGTAAAGCATGTCCACCCGCACCGCGGCGCGGTCGCTGAGCGGCTCCACCGGGCGCCAGCGTTCCAGCGTGCGTATCAGCAGCAGCATTACCGCGATCTGCAGCAGGCCCACCAGCAGCCAGCCGGTTGCGTCGTAGGCGTCCTCGAGCAGATTGCCCAGACCGATGCCGAACACCAGGGGCTGGACCAGGGTCTCGAACAGCTGTTGCCGGGCGAGCTCGAAGCTCTCGCTGAACCAGTCCATCATGGCTTGCGCACCGCGTTCTTGTCCGAGGGCCCGGCACCGACGCCCCGCATCAGCTGCGCATAGCGCGGATGCTCACGCAGCGGTGCAAAACACATGCCCTTCTCCTTCAATCCCTTCAGCAGGGGTTCCAGCACGGCGGGTGCCCAGGCGTCCTGGCGCTGCCAGATGCCCAGGTGGGCCATCAGGATATCGCCCGGCCGGATATCGCGCAGCGCACGCGCCAGCAGCTGCTCGTTGGGGTATTTGTCGCTGGGCAGTTCGTCGCCCAGAAAGCCCGCCGCGCTCCAGCCCACATGGCTGAAGCCGCAGGCCTTGGCCACCGCCAGCAGGGCCGGCGAACTGCGCCCCGCCGGGGCACGGAAGATCGGGCTCATGGCCTGGCCGGTCATCTCGGCAAAGCGCTGCGCGGGCTTCTTCAGGCCCTCGCAATACTGCTCGGCGCTCAGCTCGCGGATGCGCATCGGCTCGATGCCGGCCTGGGTGCGCACCTTGAAGCGGGCCTCGCCGTTGACGGGCGGCAGGTCCTCCAGCCAGGTGTCGTGCTCCCAGGTGTGCGAGCCGAAGTCGTGCCCCTCGGCGGCACGCGCGCGCCACCAGGGCGCCCATTGCTCGTCCAGGGTGTGGCCGTAGTTCAGCGTGGGCTCCCAGGCCAGGAAGAAGGTGGCCTTGGCCTCGTACTTCTTCAGCAGCTCGGCCACCAGCGGCGCCACGCCCATATGGCCGGTGTCGAAGGTCAGGAAGACCGGCTTCTGCCCGGGCTGGCAGGCCTGCGCCCACAGGGCGCCGGGCATCGCACCGAACAGCGCGCTGGTGAGCGCCAGCGCCGCGCGAGCCTGCTTCACTGGCGCGACGCGTGGTCCAGCGTCCACACGCCATGGGGCGACTTGCCCACCACCACCTGCTTGAGGACCTTCTTGCTCTGCAGATCCAGCATCGTCAGCTTGCGCGCCCAGCGCGAGGTGAAGATCAGGGTCTTGCCATCGGGCAGCACTTCCATGTCGTCGGGCCCGCCCGGTGCCGCGAAGGTCTCGGCCACGGTGAAGCTCTGCAGATCGATCTTGCTGATGCTGTTGCCGGCGCGGTTGCTCACCAGCACATGGCGCTTGTCGCCCAGCGAGCGGAAGCTGTGCGCGCCGTCGCCAGTGGGCAGGCGCTTGACCAGCTTGGGTGCGGCGCCCGAGACGTCGTAGACCTCCACCAGCTTGTCGCCGGTCAGCGCCACCAGGATGTGCTTGTCGTCGGCGGTGAGGAAGATGTCGGCCGGCATCTTGCCCACCGGGATCTTCCAGCGTGGCGCCTGGGCGGCCAGGTCCACGCACAGCAGCTCGTCGCTGTCCTGCAGGCTCACGTAGAGCAGCGTGCTCTTGCTGTCGATGTAGAGATGGCTGGGCGTCTTGGGCGCCGGGATGCGCTTGAGCAGCTCCAGCGGCTTGTCCGCCTGCTGCGGCTGCCAGCGGTACAGGGCCACATGGTCGAGGCGGTTGCCGGCCGTCACGAACCACTTCATGTCGGGCGAGAAGCGCAGGTGGTAGGGGTCGGTGATGCCGTTCAGCACGCGCTGCACATTGGCCGTGACCGGGTCGATGAAGGTGAGCGAGTCGCCCAGCGCGTTCGCCACCACCATGGACTTCTCGTCCGGCGTCAGGTAGAGGTGGTGCGGCTCCTTGCCGGTGGGAATGCGCTTCACCTGCTTGAAGCTCACCGGATCGACCACGCTGATGTCGGCGTCCAGCGAATTGAGCACGAAGATGGGGTGGCCGGCATGAGCCGCGCAAGCGCTGACGGCCAGGGCGACAGCGGCGCTGAAACGGGACAACATCGAGTAGGAATCCTTGGAGCGGGACGAGGAACGACAGGCTCCAGTGTAGAGGGCCGGCTCACGCCGGCCCTTGACGCGACGCACTATTCGACTACTCGTCGTCGCCGCCCAGGATCCCGCCCAGCAGGCCGCCGGCGCCGAAGCCGCCCAGCACCGAGCCCTCTTCCTTGGAGCCGCCACGCTGCGGCGCGGCCGCGAAGATGCGCGAGGCCAGGCGCGAGAACGGCAGGCTTTGCAGCCAGACCTCGCCCGGGCCAGTCAGCTTGGCCAGGAACAGGCCCTCGCCGCCGAACAGCGCGGTCTTGATCTTGCCCACGTACTGGATCTCGAAGTCAACGCTGGGCGTGTAGGCCACCACGCAGCCGGTATCCACCAGCAGGGTCTGGCCGGGCTGCAGGGTGCGGCGCACCACCGTGCCGCCGGCGTGCACGAAGGCCAGGCCGTCGCCATCGAGCTTCTGCATGATGAAGCCCTCGCCGCCGAAGAAGCCGGTGCTGAGCTTCTGCTGCACGGCAATGCCCAGCGAGACGCCGCGCGCCGCGCACAGGAAGGCATCCTTCTGGCAGATCAGCGTGCCGCCCAGCTGGCGCAGATCCATGGGCAGGATCTTGCCGGGGTAAGGCGCGGCAAAGGCCACGCGCAGCTTGCCCGCGCCCTGGTTGGTGTAGATGGTGGTGAACAGCGACTCGCCGGTGATGAGGCGCTTGCCGGCGCCCAGCAGCTTGCCCAGGAAACCGCTCTGCTGCGCCGAGCCATCGCCAAAAATCGTGTCCATGCTGATGCCGGCATCCATGAACATCATGCTGCCGGCCTCGCCGATGGCGGCCTCGCCCGGGTCGAGCTCGACCTCGACGAACTGCATTTCGGCGCCCTTGATCTCGTAGTCGACGACGTCCATGGCCATGATCTGTATCCCTCCAGCAAATTGAAACCGGCCGCGATATTAGCCACATTTGCGCCTGCCTATACTGCGACGCATGTCCGAGCCCCTTGAATCCACGCTGAAGCCCGGCGACAGCTATGTGCAGTCCTTCGCGCGCGGGCTCTCGGTGATACGCGCCTTCAGCGCCGAGGCGCCGCGCCAGACCCTCACCGAGGTGGCCAAGCGCTGCGGCCTCACGCGCGCCGGCGCGCGCCGCATCCTGCTGACGCTCGAAACCCTGGGCTATGTGAAGGCCGATGGCCGGCTGTTTGCCCTCACGCCCAAGATCCTGGACCTGGGCTTTGCCTACCTCAGCTCGCAGCCGCTGTGGCAGTTTGCCGAGCCGGTGATGCAGCAGCTCGCCGGCGAGCTCAAGGAGAGCTGCTCGGCCGCGGTGCTGGAGGGTGGCGACATCGTCTACGTGCTGCGCGTGCCGGCGCGCAAGATCATGAGCATCAACCTGGGCGTCGGCAGCCGCCTGCCGGCCTGGTGCACCTCGATGGGTCGGGTGCTGCTGGCCGGCCTGCCGCCGGCCGAGCTGGAGGAGCAGTTGGCGCGCGTGCAGTTCCACTCGCATACCGCGCGCACCGCGCGCAATCTGGACGAGCTGCGCACCCGCATCGCCCAGGTGCGCAGCCAGGGCTGGTGCCTGATCAACCAGGAGCTGGAAGAAGGCCTGGTCTCGCTGGCCGCACCGATCGTGGACCGCAACGGCCAGACCATCGCGGCGCTCAACGTCGGCGCGCAGGTGAATCGCACGCCGCCCGAGGCGCTGCTGGAGCAATGCCTGCCGCGCCTGCTGGAGGCGGCGCAGAGCATCTCCAGGCTGCTGCAGATCAAGTCCTGAGCGGCAAGAAAAAAGGCACCCGAAGGTGCCTCTGTTGCCGCGCGCCAGGCGCTGGCTCACCCCATGTGCAATCCGCCATTGCAGGAGAAATCGGCACCGGTGGTGAAGCCCGAATCCTCGCCCGCCAGCCAGGCCACGATGGCCGCGATTTCCTCGGGGGTGCCGAGGCGCTTGATGGGGATGGTGGCGACGATCTTGTCCAGCACGTCCTGGCGGATTGCCTTGACCATGTCGGTGCCGATATAGCCCGGGCTCACGGTGTTGACCGTCACGCCCTTGCTGGCCACCTCCTGCGCCAGCGCCATCGTGAAGCCGTGCATGCCGGCCTTGGCGGCGGAGTAGTTGGTCTGGCCGAACTGACCCTTCTCGCCGTTCACCGAGGAGATGTTGATGATGCGGCCCCAGCCCCGGTCCAGCATGTCCTCGATCACCTGCTTGGTGACGTTGAACATGGAGTTTAGGTTGGTGTCGATCACCGCGTCCCAGTCGGCGCGGCTCATCTTGCGGAACATGCCGTCGCGCGTGATGCCGGCGTTGTTCACCAGCACGTCGATGGGGCCATGCTCGGCCTTGACCTTGGCAAAGGCGGCCACGGTGGAATCCCAGTCGGCCACATTGCCCACCGAGACGTGGAAGGTGTAGCCCAGCGCGGCCTGCTCGCTGATCCATTTGTCGAAGTCACGGCTGGGGCCACAGCCGGCGATGACCTTGAAGCCTTCCTTGTGCAGGCGCTGGCACATCGCGGTGCCGATGCCACCCATACCGCCGGTCACGTATGCAATCTTCTGGCTCATAGTGTCTCCTTGCCTCCATGGCATTGATCGGGGCCGCACCGGCGCCGCGTCCTACGCGCTGGCCGGTCCCATGCTTTGTTCGGTAGCCAAAGACGCGTTCAAAGCGTCCCGCAAGGCCCGGGTGGGGTCAAGCGGGGTTGGCCCTAGTGGGGTTTGTTGGGTGCGCCGCTCAGCGTTCCACGGTCAGCGCCACACCCATGCCACCGCCGATGCACAGCGAGGCAATGCCCTTCTTGGCGCCGCGGCGCTGCATCTCGTGCAGCAGCGTCACCAGGATGCGCGCGCCCGAGGCACCGATCGGGTGGCCCAGCGCGATGGCGCCGCCGTTGACGTTGACCTTGCTGAGGTCCCAGCCCATTTCCTGGTGCACCGCGCAGGCCTGGGCCGCAAAGGCCTCGTTGATTTCCAGCAGGTCAAGATCCTGCGGCTTCCAGCCGGCGCGCTCCAGCGCCTTGCGCGCCGCGGGCACCGGGCCCATGCCCATGGTGGCCGGGTCCAGGCCGGCGCTGGCATAGGAGGCGATGCGCGCCAGCGGCGTGAGGCCCAGGGCTGCGGCCTTGGCGGCGCTCATCAGTACCAGGCCGGCGGCGCCGTCGTTGAGGCCGGAGGCATTGCCGGCGGTGACGCTGCCGGCCTTGTCGAAGGCGGGGCGCAGGCCGGCCAGGGCCTCGGCATTGCTCTTGCGGTTGATGAACTCGTCGGCGTCGAAGACGATCGCGTCGCCCTTCTTCTGCGCAATGCTCACCGCGGCGATCTCGTCCTTGAAGCGGCCCGCGTCCTGCGCGGCGGCGGCCTTCTGCTGCGAACCCAGGGCCAGCGCGTCCTGTGCCTCGCGGCTGATGCTGTATTGCTTGGCCACGTTCTCGGCCGTGATGCCCATGTGGTACTGGTTGTAGACGTCCCAGAGGCCGTCCACGATCATGGTGTCGACGAGCTTCCAGTCGCCCATGCGCTGGCCATCGCGCGAGCCGGGCAGCACATGGGGCGCCAGGCTCATGTTCTCCTGGCCGCCGGCGATGACGATCTCGGAGTCGCCGTCGCGGATGGCCTGGGCAGCCAGCATCACCGCCTTCAGGCCCGAGCCGCAGACCTTGTTGATGGTCATGGCCGGCACGGTATTGGGTAGGCCCGCCTTGATGACGGTCTGGCGTGCCGGGTTCTGGCCCGAGCCGGCGGTCAGCACTTGGCCGAGGATCAGCTCGCCGATCTGGCCGGCCTCCAGGCCGCTGCGGCGCAGCAGCTCCTTCACCACCACGGCGCCCAGCTCGGGGGCCGGGGTCTTGGCGAGCGTGCCGCCGAACTTGCCGATGGCGGTGCGCGCTGCGGCGACGATGACGATGTCGGTGCTCATGTTTGTCTGCTCCAGTGTGAGATGCGTAAGCAGGCCCTGCTCAGGCCTTTTGTTTGACGTAGCGGCCCGGTGCCGGCTCGATCGCCTTGTAGCTGCGATGGCCCGGCGCCTTGGGCGCGGGCTTCATGGCGCCGGCATGCGAGGCCAGCCAGGCGGACCAATCGGTCCACCAACTGCCGGGATGCTCGACCGCGCTTTCCAGCCACTCATTGGCGCTGGCAGGCAGGGCCGCCGTCTTGCCGATCCAGTGGCTGCGCTTGCCTTTGGCGGGCGGGTTGATGACGCCGGCGATATGGCCCGAGGCGCCCAGCACGAAGCGCTTCTTGCCGCTGAACACCTGGGTGCTGCGGTAGGCGCTGTCCCAGGGCACGATGTGGTCCTCGCGCGAGCCGTAGATATAGACCGGCGCCTTGATCTTGCCGAGGTCGATGGCCTCGCCGCAGACCGTCAGCCGGCCCGGGATCCGCAGTTCGTTCTGCAGATAGGTGTGGCGCAGGTACCAGCAGTACATCGGGCCGGGCAGATTGGTGGAATCGCCGTTCCAGTACAGCAGGTCGAAGGCCGGCGGCGCCTCGCCCTTGAGGTAGTTGCCCACCACATAGTTCCACACCAGATCGTTGGGGCGCAGGAAGCTGAAGGTGGTGGCCAGCTCCTGGCCCTTCAGCAGGCCCGGGCCCTTGGGCGCATCGGGGCCCAGCGTCATTTCGCGCAGCTTCACCGAGGCCTCGTCGACAAACAGGTCGAGGATGCCGTTGCTGGAGAAGTCGATCAGCGTGGTCAGCAGGGTCAGGCTCTCCACCGGCTGCTGGCCGCGCGCCGCCAGCACCGCCAGCGCGGTGGCGAGTATCGTGCCGCCGACGCAGAAGCCCAGCGCATTGATGGTCTTGGCGCCGCTGATGGCCTGCACCACCTCGATCGCCTTGATGGGCGCATGCTCGATGTAGTCGTCCCAGGTCCAGGCCTTGCAGCTCTCGTCCGGGTTGCGCCAGCTCATCACGAAGGTGCGATGGCCCTGCTCCACGGCATAACGGATCAAGGAGTTGTCCGGCTGCAGATCCAGGATGTAGAACTTATTGATGCAGGGCGGCACCAGCAGGAAGGGCCGCTCATGCACTTCCTTGGTGAGCGGCTTGTATTCGATGAGCTGGAAGAACTCGTTCTCGAACACGATGTCGCCGGCGGTGGTGGCCACATTGCGGCCCACCTCGAAGGCGTTCTCGTCGGTCTGCGAGACATGGCCGCGCTGCACATCGGCCCACAGCAGCTGCATGCCCTTGGCAATGCTCTCGCCCTGCGTCTGCAGCGCCAGGCTCTGCGCCTCGGGATTCAGCGCCAGGAAGTTGCTGGGCGCCGAGGCATCGACGAACTGCTGCACCGCGAAGCGGATGCGCGCCCGCGTCTTCGCATCGCCCTCCACCTGCTCGGCCATGCGCTGCAGGGTCTGCGCGTTGAGCAGATAGAGCTGGGCCATGAAGCTGGAGGCCGGGTTGGCGCTCCAGGCCTCGGCGGCGAAGCGTCGATCGCCCAGCTTGGGCTTGGCTGCCGCCTTTTCAGGGGACACGGAGTTGTTCCAAAGCGCCGTTGCCTGCTTCAGATAGTCGGCCTGCAGCTGTGCCAGGCTCTGCATCGGGATCTGCAGGCCGGCCAGGGTCTTCATGGTCTCGCCCAGGCCAGCGGCCATCTCGGCGGCGGCGCCCAGCGACAAGGGATCAGCCTTGCCACCGGCATCTTTGTTGCTCTTCTTCGACGTCATGTGTCTCCTCGGGCTGGTGCTTGCTTGCTGCGATCGCTGGCTCACATCAAGAGCCAGGCAAGAAGCTTGCCACAGATGCTGTTGTACCCTTGGAAACTTACCTTCTTATGACGATTGGTTTTCGATGTACCTGGTTGCAATTGCCTGGATCTACGTGGCGCTGATGATGGCGCTGGCCGAGGCCACCAGCAGCCAGGGCTCGGTGCTGGGAGCGATCGTCACCTTCGCGCTCTACGGCGTGCTGCCGGTGAGCATCGTGCTCTATCTGCTGGGCACGCCGGCGCGACGTGCCGCGCGGCGGCGTGCCGAGGCCGCCGCGGACCCGGCCCCGTCAAATCAGGCTGATGGCAGCGGCCATGCGCCCGGCGAGCCGCTCGTGGCGGAAGGAAAAGAACCTTGAGGGCTCGCTGAGCGTGCACCAGTGCCCGCCGCCGATGTGGCGCAGGCCGGCCGCGCGAAGCCGCGCACGCGCCAGCGCCGGCAGATCGGCCAGCCAGCGCGGCTCGCCCGCGGCATTGGCGCGGTAGACGAAGAAGCGCGCATCCGGCGCCGCCGGATCGCTGCCGAAGGCCTGCAGCACCTCGGCCCCGACCTCGAAACGCTGCGGCCCGATGCAGGGGCCCAGCCAGGCATGCAGCTCATCGGGGGCGCTGCCGCTGGCCTCGCAGAGCGCCGCCACCGTGTGCTCCAGCACCCCGGCCGCCAGCCCGCGCCAGCCCGCATGGGCGCCGCCCACGCCGCCGCGCGCGGCGAACAGCACCGGCAGGCAGTCCGCCACCTGGATGGCGCAACCCAGCCCCAGGCTGGTGCTGATGGCGGCATCGAAGCGCGGGCGCTCACCATCCAGGTGCGTGCCGTCCAGTTTCAGCACATCGGCGCCATGCACCTGGTGCAGAAACACCGCCGGCGCCCCCAGGGCGCGCGCCAGCAGCGCCCGGTTGGCGGCCACCGCGGCGGGCTCGTCCTCGACCGCGCGGCCCAGATTCATGCTGGCGTGCAGGCCTTGGCTGACACCGCCGGCCCTGGTGGTCGCGAAGGCGCGGATGCGAGGCCAGTGGGACGGCAGCTGCCAGTCGGGCAGCAACCAGTCCGGGTGGATCAGCGCCTCACTCGGCATCGGGGCAGGCGGAGGGCTGGGTCTTGATGAAGGCATCGAGCTGCATGCAGGCCTCGAACACCTGCATCAGGCGCGGCACATGGTCGAGCCGGCAGTTGAAGCGCTGGGCGTTGAAGATCTGCGGCACCAGCACGCATTCGGCCAGGCCGGGCGCGTCGCCGAAACAGAAGCGGCCCGCATGGCCCTCCTTGCCGAGGCGCTGCTCCACCACCTCCAGCCCGGTCTCGACCCAATGGCGGTACCAGCGGTCCTTGGCCTCTTCGGCAAGGCCCAGATCGCGCGTCAGGTAGCGCAGCACGCGCAGGTTGTTGAGCGGGTGGATCTCGCAGGCGATGTCCTGCGCCAGGCCGCGAACATAGGCGCGCTCCAGCGCCGTCCTGGGCAGCAGCGGCGGCTCGGGGTGGGTTTCGTCCAGGTACTCGATGATGGCCATCGACTGCGTGATCACCGCCTCGCCATCGCGCAGCAGCGGCACCAGGCGCGAGGCCGACACCGCGGCATAGGACTCGTTGAACTGCTCGTTCTTGGCCAGGTGCACCGGCTTGTAGTCGTACTCCAGGCCCTTCAGGGCCAGCGCGATGCGCACGCGGAAGGACGCGGAGGAGCGGTAGTAATTGAAGAGTTCCATGATGGTCTGAGCCTCGGGTCTTGGAGCAAGATCATGCCATGCAGCCGATACACTGGCCCCATGTTCCTGACTCGCCGATTCAAGCATTGCCCCAGCTGCGGCAGCCCCGTGGAGTACCGCGTGCCGGCCGATGACAACCGCGAGCGCGCCACTTGCACCGCCTGTGCCAGCGTGCACTACGAGAACCCCATCAATGTGGTGGGCACCCTGCCGGTGTGGGGCGATCAGGTGCTGCTGTGCAAGCGCGCCATCGAGCCGCGCTACGGCCTCTGGACCCTGCCGGCGGGCTTTCTGGAACTGGGTGAAACGAGCGCCGAGGGCGCACTGCGCGAGACCGACGAAGAGGCCGGCGCGCAGATCGAGCTGCAGAACCTCTACTGCGTGCTGAACGTCGTCAAGGTCGGGCAGATCCACATGTACTACCGCGCCCGGCTGCTCTCCGACCGCTTCGACCCCGGCCCCGAATCACTCGAGGCCCGGCTGTTCAGCGAGCATGAGATCCCCTGGGACGAACTCGCCTTCCGCACCGTGCGCGAGACCCTGCAACGCTTCTTCGAGGACCGGCGCCTGGGCCGCGAGTACCTGCTGCATTGCGCGGATATCGGCTGAGCGGCTGCTGGCGGCCAGGAGCGGAAGTTCGCCCATCCGATGCAGGAGACAGTTCTAGGCTGACTTGAGTCGTTAGCGGTGAGGACCTGAGCGACAGCTCCCGCCAACACAGGTCACTGAGCGCAGGTTGCCATCGGCTGCGCATAACACTTGCTGCGTGAGCAGCATTAGTCACCGGCCTACCCGCTTACACCGCCGTTACGATTGACGTCGGGACGGGAGAAGAACGTGCGTAAACAGATGAAGTCAGCGCTGGGCACCCCGGGCGACATGCTGCGGATAGGCGCTGGCGTACTCGGCTTGGCCGTGTTGCTCTGCATCGGTGTCGCCGCATGGGACGTCTCCAGCGCTTGGCTCGCCAAGAAGCGCTTTGAAGACGAGCGTGCATCCATCCCCGCTAGCGCCTCCGTCACTGGTTCGCTGCTGGCAAGCGCCGCCAAGGCCTGCATCGTGTTCTCTGTCACCACGCTAGAGCAATGCGCCGCGGTCAAGGGCGAGCTGCCTCAGGAGCTGATCGCGCCCGTGATGGCGAAGACTGCCATCGACAGCCGCACGGAGTACTACGCTAAATGCATGCGGCATCGCGAGCCGCCAGACTGCCAGAACCTGCTGAACCGGGCAGTTCAGATTGCGACGAGGTCATCGGCGGGTCAATAGGCCAGGATTTCGCGCGACCGGGTACCGAAAGGAGATCTATCAGGCCTCAGCTCGCCGAAGGCACGCCGGCGACACACAGGTCACACGGTCTAGGTCATATCACTGCGGCCAGCCAACTGCATCCCCAACGCCGGTCATTCCTGCTGGCCCGGTGATGGTTGAGCAGACGGCCTCTTCTTGGCTGGAACCGTGAAGCTGGCTACTTGCAGCGGATGACAGCACCCGCTGCAACGCTGACAGTCTAAAGGTTAGGTCCGTCTTGGGCTGAACAGCGTCAGTCACGGTTGGCGGCCCGAGCGAACGCTGTGATCGTCAAGTGACATTCGCCAGCGCGAGTCGGATGACGACTGCGCAGCCGAGACTGCGTACTTGATCTGAGTCGACCGCATGCCGGTCTTCAACGACTAGCGGCGCGCGACACGAACTTGCGTTGCCGACAGGTTGGGGGCAGCGACCGACGACCAACATACAAAGCCTGGAGGCAGGTGGTGGCACGAAGCCCATCGGCCTGGACCGAACAGGATGCATTCGGTGAAGCAGTTAGCATGCGGCTCCAAGAATCGTCAGCGAAAGCCAACCAGTGCCGGAAGCTATCTCGCCCTCAACAAGCCCGCGCGTAGCCATCAATGTCCTTACGTTTAGTGATGGAACACAAGTCCACCTGTCGCCGAGAGACGTTGTCATGGTCGTTGGTCCAAACAACGCCGGCAAGAGCGCAACACTGCGTGCAATTCGCGACAAGCTTCAGAACCAGGCTCATCAGAGCCCGGTGCTCAGAAGCGTTGAGATTCAAAAGTTTGGCACCATAAGCGACTTCGCTGAATGGCTGACTGGTTGGGCGGTCGTTCAAAAGGAATCTTCGCCAGAGAATCCCGTTTTCCAGGCACTCGGGATGGGCGTGCATCAAAGCCAACTGCAATCGGACTGGCAGCGAGGTGATAGCGTTCTCCAGACCCTCGCGCGATGGTTCTGCCACCTGCTTTCGGCGGACGAACGCCTGCACATTTGCAATCCACCGAGCAACATTGCGCTGTCTAGGGACAATCCCAGCCACCCTATCCACTTCATGCTGAGGGACGATGGCCTGGAGCTGAAGTTGAGCGCAAAGTTCCGCAAGGCATTTGGAGTTGATCTAGTTGTTCATCGGAACGCCGGCAACCAAGTCCCCCTGCATGTTGGCGATAGGCCCAAGGTGAACGCGAACGAAGACCGCGTGAGCATCGGCTACATCGAGCGCCTTGAGAAGCTACCTACGCTTCATACGCAGGGGGACGGCATGCGCAGCTTCGCAGGGGTATTGCTTGCAACATCCGTCGGGCGGGAAAGCATCTTGCTCATCGATGAGCCCGAGGCCTTCTTGCATCCGCCACAAGCCCGACTGCTTGGAACGACTCTGGTTCAGGATCGCCATCGAGAACGGCAGTTGTTCATCGCGACACACAGCACAGACATACTTCGGGGCGTTCTTGACGCGGAAAGTTCAGATGTTCGAGTGATCAGAATTCGGCGCAATGGTGAAGCAAACTCCGTGCGCCTTCTAGACAACGAAAGAATCAAGCAGCTTTGGAGTGATCCGCTTCTGCGCTATTCCAACATATTGGACGGGCTGTTCCACGAGGCCGTGGTTGTTTGCGAGGCAGACTCGGATTGCCGTTTCTATTCCGCAATCTTGGACGCATCGCATGCCACGTCAGTGGATGAAACCAAGCGGCCCGATCTGATGTTCACGCACTGCGGCGGCAAGGCGCGCCTTCCTGTTGTTATTCGCGCATTGAGGGAAGTGGACGTTCCTGTACGCGCCGTCGCGGACTTCGATGTTCTGTCCGAAGAGGAGCCACTCAAAAGTATCGTCGAGTCTCTGGGGATGTCGTGGGCGGAGATTCAAAGCGACTGGCGCACGGTCAGGTCGGCCATTGACGCCAAGAAGCCTGACCTCAGCACCGCAGAGGTTAAGTCGGCCATCGGCGATGTGCTTGCAGCTGTCAATTCACCAGTCTTCTCGGCAAAAGCCAAGAATGAAATCCAGGGGGTTCTGAAGCGCGCATCAGCCTGGGCCCACGCCAAAGCCGTAGGCAAGACGTTCGTTCCGAGTGGGGATGCATCGAAGGCCTGCGAACGCCTTCTGGCGGCCCTCCGGGCGGGTGGCCTGCACGTCGTCGAAGTTGGTGAACTCGAGGGATTCGTGCGCACAGAGGGGGGCCATGGCCCCAAATGGGTAAACACCGTACTTAGCCGTTCGCTCGCGACCGATCCCGAGCTAGAGGAAGCGAGGCGCTTCGTGCGAGAACTGATGGCCCCTAGGTAGGTCGCCGGCAGCGCGTCGAGAGGCCCCAGCCGGATCGCTTCCTGCGGCGGCTTGGCGACCAGGCAAGCCATGCAAATTCTTTCGCTTGGCTACTTCTGCTTAGTGACGGACGGCGGACGCTAGAGCGCGCCGACGGAACGTCAGCAACCGCTGCGAAGCGGTCGTGGAGCTTGCCAGGCCAACCGACTGCAATGGGTCGATTGCGTACATACAGCGAACCAGGGCGAGCGCCAGTCTGGGGCAAAGGCCGCTCGACCCTGCCGCTCACTCAAGGCATCAGCTCCCTGCGCTCACCCGCGCCTCAGGGCTTGATCAGCTGCCCCGTCGCCCAGGGCCCGGTCACGCCGTCGATCTCGCAGTCCCACAGCGCCTGCACGTCCAGCGCGTCGCGCACGCCCTCGGCATAGACCTTGAGCGTGAGGCTGCGCAGCATGATGACCATGCCGCGCACGAAGGCGGCGCGCGCCGCGTCGCCCGAGACGCCGCTGACCACCGAGCTGTCCAGCTTCACATAGTCGAGCCCGGCCTGGTAGAGCCGCTCCACCTGGGCCAGGCCGGCACCGGCATGCTCCAGGCCCAGCCGCACGCCCAGCGGGCGCAGCTGCCGACCGAGCTCGTGCAGCAGGTCGAAATGCTGCGTCGCGGCCGATTCGGCCAGCTCCAGGCCGAGGCGGCGCGCGGCCTGCGGCGCGTGGAACACCAGCTCGCGCACGCGCGCCACAAAGCCGCCGTCCAGCAGCGAGGCCGGCGCCACGTTGACGCAGCGCCATTGCTCGTCATGGCCGTTCGCCTCCAGCGCCAGCGCAATCGCGCACAGGTCGACCTCGGCGGTGAGTCGATTGCGCACCGCCAGCGGCAGCCAGCGCGCCGCGTTCTCGAACTCGGCCTGCTCGTCCAGGCGCAGCTGCAGCGGGCATTCCAGGTGCACCAGGCGGCGCTCGCGGTCGATCACCGGGAACTCCAGCAAGCGCGCGCGGCGCGCCTGCAGCGCCTCGCTGATCTGCAAACGCCAGGCGCGCTCGCCCTGCAGATAGCGCTCGTGCTCGGGCGTGACAAGGGCCTGCACCACCACGCCGGTGCCGGCCTCGGCGCGCGCCAGCGCCACGTCGGCCTGGGCGAACCAATGGCTGGCGGCGCGCTCGCGCGGCAGCTCGATGGCACCCAGCGCCACCTGGATGCCGGGCCCGAAGGCGGGCAGGCTGGCGCGCAAGGCCTCGGCCAGGGCCTCGGCGGTCTCGGCCGCGACGCGCGGGGCCGGCAGCCAGAGCGCGAAGTCCGCGCCGTTCAGGCGGCCGGCCAGGCAGCCATGCACGCGCTCGGGGTAGACCTGGATCGCGCGCGCCATCGCCAGCAGCACCTGGTCGGTGGCGACATGGCCCAGGCTCTGGTTCAGGCCCGCCAGATCGCGCAGGCGCAGCAGCACCAGGCCGGCATGGCTGGGGCCCTCGTCGCGTGCCAGCGCCGACTCCAGCTCGGCGAGGAAATGCTTGCGGTGGCTCATGCCGGTGAGCGCGTCGCAATGCGCCTGCTGGCGCAGCACCTGGAGCTGCTCGGCCTGGGCCTCGAACATGCTCTTCACGCGCATCACCATGCTGTTCATCGCGCCGGTCAGGCGCTGCAGCTCGGGCACCTTGGATTCGTCGACCGTGCTGAACTCGCCGCGCACCACCGCATTGGCCTGCGCCACCGCGTTGTCCAGCGGCTTGCGGATGCGGCGCAGCACCGCCAGCGCGGCCAGCCCCGCCAGGCTGCCCAGCGCCAGCAGCAGCAGGGCGCTGCGCAGGGTGCTGCTCCACAGCGCGTCATGCGCATAGGCGGACTGGCTCCGCACCTCCACCGAGCCCGCCGCGTTCCAGCCGTTCGACACCTTGGCGACGCCGGCCTGGGTCTGGATCGGCGTCAGGCCGCGGAACCAGCCGGGCGCCTTGGACACCAGCGGCGGCGCATGGCGCTCGAAGGCGACGCTGCCGTCATTGCGCTTCCACACCACGCTCTCGTAGGCGCCGGTGTCGAACTGGGCCGAGATCAGCAGCGACATCAGCTCGGCATCGCCGCCCTGCTGCGACATCGCCAGCGCCAGCGCGGTGGCGTTGTCGCTGTTCTTGAGCTGCAGCTGGGTCTGCATCAGCTGGCGCAGCGAGCCGGTGGACACCGCCACGCTGCCCAGCAGCGACAGCAGCACCACGCTCAGCACCAGGAGCCAGATTTGACGTATCAGCGACATGGGCTGCATTCTCCTTGTTGCATGGTTCGCATCAGAATCCCTCCGCCTTCACCTTGGCCAGCAAGTCGCGCCATTGCGACAGCCGCGCCAGCGGGTTGCCGGCGCTGGCGCTGCCCACGCCCTGCCACAGGCCCTCGCTGTTGAAGCTGAACACCGGCTGCAGATCGACGCGCGCCGAGGCCGGGCGCAGCTCGGGCACCAGGTTGTCCAGGATCAGGGGCTCGGCCTGCGGCTGCGCATAGTAGGCCAACACCATATGCGCCTGGCTGCGCCCGCGGAACTGCGCGCGCACATAGACCATGCGCAGCTTGGCCTCGGGCACGCCGGCGGCCACCAGGCTGAAGTACTTGGCGATCGAGTAGTCCTCGCAATCGCCCTGGCCTTTTTCCAGCGTCTCGAGCGGGCTGGCCCAGTAGTCCGCCTGGCCCCAGACCTCGATATCGTCGCGGAAGGCGATGCGCTGGTTGAAGAACTGGTTCAGCGCCTGCAGGCGCTGCTCCTCGTCCTGCGTGCTGACGCGCTCCACCAGCTGCTGCAAGGCCTTGGCCGCCACCAGGGTGCGCGGGCTGCGGTGCGCGGCGGCGTCCAGAAAGCTCGGCACGTCCCAGGCCCGCCCGCCGCCCGCCCAGCCCAGCAGCAGGGCAAGGCCGATGCCGGCGCGCAGCTGCTGGAAAAAAAGGCGTGGACCGGACATCGGGGCATCGGGGCATTGGCAGGGGCTTGCGGCACTGTACAGGCTGGGTCGGAGCGCGCCGCCGACGCGCCGCGCGCGGCCCCCGGTTTCGGGCAATTTGCCGCAGTCGCCGGCCGGGCCGCGACGCTGGGGCACGCCATAATCCGCCCGACCCTCCAAGACCGCCATGAAATCCCAAGCAGTACGCCAAGAGCTGGATCAGGCCCGCGCCACCGGCCCGCTCAAGCAGATCAAGATCCCGCCCTGCCCCGAGCTGCTGACGCGTCTGCGCGAAGCCATGGCCCAGGCCCAGCCCGATCTCACCGAGGTCGCACGCATCGCCGCCAGCGATGTGGCCATGTCGGCCACCCTGCTGCGCCAGGCCAACAGCCCGCTGCACCTGGCCGACGGCATGCCCTGCGGCACCGTGGGCCAGGCGATGACGCGGCTGGGGCTGGACGAGACCGCGGCGGTGATGACGGGCTTTCTGCTCAAGCACAGCATCCCGGTCAACAGCCCGCAGCTGGCGCGCTTCTGGGAGCGCTCCACCAAGCGGGCGCTGGCGATGGCCTTCATCGCGCGCCAGCTGCCGGGGCTCTCGCCCGACCTGGCCCATACCTACGGCCTGTTCTGCCATGTCGGCATGCCGGTGCTGCTGCAGAGTGTGCGCGGCTATGGTGCCACCATGGTGGAGGCGGCAGCGCGCATCGACCGCCCCTACATCGCCACCGAGAACGCCAACCACCGCACCGACCACGCGGTGGTGGGCGCGCTGGTGGCGCGGGTCTGGAACCTGCCGGCCGCGCTGATGACCGCGATCCGCCTGCACCACGACCTGCGCTCGCTGGGCGACGCCGGCATCGAGCCCGAGATCCATACCCTGGTGGCCGCCGGCCTGATCGCCGAGCACCTGATGCGCCTGCACGAGGTGCTGCCCGAGGATGCCGACTGGGCCGACCACCATGGCGCGGCGATGGCCTGGCTGCACATCGGGCCGGACGACGTCGATCAATGGGACGAGGCGCTCCGGCCCATCCTCGACGAGGCCTGAAGCCCTCGTTCTTGCCCCAGGTCATGGGCGGCGGCGGCGCGGCTCGCTAGCATCGCCGCCAGCATGACGAACACCGCACCGACGATCCTGGCCCGCGCGCGCGCCGAGCAGCGCCACACCCTGACCGAGGCCGAAGGCCTGCAGATCCTGGCCGAGGCCGGCGTGCGCGTGCCGCAGCAGGTGCTGCTGGACGGGCCCGCGGCGCTGCGCGCCGAACACCTGCCGCCCGGCACCAAGGTGGTGGTCAAGGTGGTGGCGCACGACATCCTGCACAAGACCGAGCTGGGCGGCGTGAAGATCGTCGACAACCGCCTGGAGGCCGTGGCCGAGGTGCTGGCCGACATGCATGCGCGGCTGGCCCCGCATTACGCGGTGAGCGGCTACAGCCTCAACGAATGCATCGAGTACGAGCGCGCCTTCGGCCATGAGTTTCTGGTCGGGCTGCGCTGGACCGAGGATTTCGGCGCCACCCTGAGCCTGGCCTGCGGCGGCGTGGCGGCCGAGTACCTGGCCGGCCAGCTCAGGCCGGGCCGCGAGCTGTCGGTGTTCTCGCCCGAGCTGACGGCCGAGTTCGACCTTGCCAGCAATGCGGTGGCGCAATTCGCCACCCAACCCTGGCGCCAGCAGCCCGCCCTGCTGCCCGAGGCCAGGCTGCGTGCGCTGCTGGACAAGCTGCTGACGCTGGCGCGGCAGCGCATGCCGGCCGAGCTGATCGAGATCGAGATCAACCCGCTGGTGATCTCAAGCGCCGGCGAGCTGATCGCGCTGGACAGCGTGGTGCGCCTGCCCGAGCGCCCCTACCTGACCGAGCCGCCGCAGCGCCCGCTGCACAAGCTGGCAAAGCTGCTGGCGCCCGCCAGCATGGCCGTCATGGGCGTGTCCGAGAAAGGCGGCCCGGGCCGCACCATCCTGCAAAACATCCTCGCCCAGGGCTTCGACCCCGCGGCGCTCACCGTCATCAAGCCGGGCCTGGCGACGCTGGACGGTGTGGCCTGCGTGGCCGATGTGAGCGCCCTGCCCGCGCCGGTGGATCTGCTGGTGCTGATCGTGCCCGCCGCCCAGGTGCCCGGGGTGCTGGGCGAGGTGATCACGCAGGGCAAGGCGCAGGCGGTGATCGTGATCCCCGGCGGGCTGGAGGAAAAGGCCGGCACCGAGCAGCTGGTGGCGCGCATGCAGCAAGCGCTGCTGGCGGCGCGCGCCTCCCCCGACCAGGGCCCGCTGATCAACGGCGGCAACTGCCTGGGCGTGCGCTCGCTGCCGGGCCGCTACAACACCCTCTTCATCCCCGGCGAGAAGCTGCCCTTCTCGGCCGGGCCTGAATCGCCGCTGGCCCTCATCAGCCAGAGCGGCGCCTTCGCCATCACCCGGCTCAACCAGTTCCACCATGTCAACCCGCGCTACTGCATCACGCTGGGCAACCAGAGCGATCTGACGGTGGGTGACTACCTCAGCCAACTGCAGCACGACCCGGCGATCGAGGTCTTTGCCGTCTATGTGGAGGGCTTCAAGGAGCTCGACGGGCTGAAGTTCCTGCGCGCCGCCCGCGCCATCACCGCCAGCGGCCGCAAGGTCATCCTCTACCGCGCCGGCCGCACCCAGGAGGGCGCCCAGGCCAGCAGCAGCCATACCGCCTCGATCGCCGGCAATGCGGCGGTGACGCGCGAGCTGGCGCGCGGCTGCGGCGTCATGCTGGCCGAGACCATCACCGATTTCGAGGCGCTGATCGGCCTGCATCTGGCGCTGGGCCGGCGCGCGCTGCGCGGCCGGCGCCTGGCGGCGGTCAGCAATGCCGGCTTTGAATGCGTGTCGATGGCCGACAACCTCGGCCCCTTCCAGCTGGCGCACTTCGGCGCGGCCACCGAGGCGCGCCTGAAGCAGGTGTTCGCCAGCGAGCGCCTCACCGAGCTGGTGGACGTGGGCAACCCGCTGGACCTCACCCCGATGTGCGGCGACGCCGGCTACGAGGCGGTGATCGCCGCCGTGCTGGCCGACCCCGGCGTGGACCTGGCCCTGGTGGGCGTGGTGCCGCTCACGCCCGCGCTCAAGACCCTGGGCGCGGCGGCGCTGGAGCCCGACGCCATCGCGACGCGCTGGATCCGCCTGCTGCAGGGCCAGCCCAAGCCCTGCATCGCGGTGATCGACGGCGGCTCCATCTACGACGAGCTGGCGCGCCTGCTGGAGGCCGGCGGCGTGCCCACCTTCCGGCGTGCCGACCGCGCGCTGCGCGCGCTCCGGCTCAGCGTCTAAGCCCGGGCCATGCCGCTGCGCTGACAATGCGCGGCATGCAGCAGATCAACCCCGGCTATCTCGGCCGCCGCCCGCGCTCGCCGCTCTGGGCGGCGCTGTGGATGACGCCGCCCCTGCTGCTGGCGCTCTGGTGGCTGTTCGGCCCCAGCGGCGTGCCGGTGCGGATCGAGCAGCAGCGCTGGCGCCTGGTGATCGAGATCGAAACCCTGGTGGCCGAAAGCGCCTCCGGCTGGTGCGACGAGATGCCCGCCGGCGCGCGCGAAATCGGCCGGCGCCTGCTGCCCGACCCGAGCGGCCAGCGCAGCGCGCCGGCCGAGCATTGCCGCTACAGCGTGCCGGCATGGCGCGCGCTGCACAGCGCGCAGGCCGAGGGCGATGCGCCCGGCCCGCCGCATTGGCCCGTGCCGGCGCTGAACCGCCTGGCGCCCGAACAGCTGGGCGCGGAACGCGCGGGCAAGCGGCACGAGTTCTTCGAGCTGCTGCTGCGCGCCGCCGATGGCCGCGCCTGGACCTGCCGGCTGGCGCAGCCGCAGTGGCAGACCTACCGCCAGGGCCAGCGCCTGCGCCTGCAGGTGGACCGCTTCGGCACCGCCGATTGCGGCCGCCTGCCATCGCTCACTTGAGCAGCGGCCTGATGCGCTCGTAGCCGGCGCGGCTCACCGGCACCTTGCGGCCGCCGCGCAGCACCGCCAGCAACTGGTCCTTGCCCTGGCGCTCCAGCTGCAGCAGCTGGTCCAGATTGATCAGCCAGGAGCGGTGCACGCGCACGAAGCGTTGGGGGTCCAGGCCGGCCTCGAACTCGGCCAGGGTCTGCGTCTTCAGCAGGCTGCGCTCGGGCGTGTGGATGCACACATAGTCGTCCTGCGCCTCCACGCACAGCACCTGCTCGGGGCTCAGCACATGCAGCTGCTGGCGGTCGCGCACCAGGATGCGCTGCGGATTGCCGGCGGCCACCAGTTGCTGCAGGCCCGGCGTGGCGAGCGGCAGCAGCTTGCGCGCCTGCGCCAGCGCGCGGTCGAAGCGCGCCTGCGAAAAGGGCTTGAGCAGATAGTCCACCGCGTGCAGCTCGAAGGCGCGCAGCGCATGCGCCTCATGCGCGGTGGTGAAGATCACGCCATGCTCGCGGCCGCTTAAGCCCAGCACCTCCAGGCCGCTGAGGCCCGGCATCTGGATGTCCAGGAACAGCAGATCGGGCGTCAGCGCCTCGATGGCGGCCAGCGCCGCCTCGCCATCGGCACATTCGCCGACGATCTCGATCTCGGGGTGGGCCTTCAGGAACTCGCGCAGCAAGCGCCGCGCCAGCGCCTCGTCGTCCACCAGCAGGGCCGTCAGCCTCTTTGCATCCGGGGCACTCATGGCTCGCTTCTCCAGGGCAGGGTGATCTCGGCCACGAACTGCCCGGCCTCGCTGCGCAGGCGCAGATTGGCCCGGCCGGCAAACAGGCTTAGCAGCCGCTGGCGCACATTGTGCAGCCCGGTGCCGGTGCCGAGCTCGTGGGGGTTGGTGGCGGCGGCCAGGGCAAGCGGGTTGGCGAGCGGGTTGGCGAGCTGCAGGTGCAGCCAGTCGCCCTGCCGCAACGCGCGCAGGCTCAGCGTGCCACCCTCGCTGCGCGCGGCGATGCCATGCTTGACGGCGTTCTCCACCAGCGGCTGCAGCAGCATGGGCGGCAGCAGCGCGGCGCCGACCCCGTCGGCCAGCTCGCAGTCGAAGCGCAGGCGCTCTTCACCAAAGCGCACCTGCTCGATCTCCACATAGCCGCGGCAATGCATCAGCTCCTCGTCCAGGGTGATCCAGTCGCGCTGCGTCAGCGCCAGGGTCTGGCGGAAGTACTGGGCCAGCGCCAGCGTCATGCGGCGCGCCGCCGCGGCGTCGAAGCTGGTGAGCGCGCTGATCGAGTTCAGGCAGTTGAAGAGGAAATGCGGATTCACCTGGTTGCGCAGCATCAGCAGCTCGGCCTCCACGGCGCGCGCCTGCGCCTGCTCGGCGCGATGTTCCGCATCGCGCAGGCCGGCCCAGGCCTGCAGGGCATCGGCGGCCAGCAGTGCCAGCAGATAGCCGCCGCTGGCAAGCGCGAACAGGCTCGCCGCCAGCGGCGCGGCCGGCTCCAGCCAGACCCAGGCCAGCAGCAGGCACAAGCCGCCCACCAGCAGCGCGGCCACCGCATAGCGCGCCAGCCCCAGCCAGGCGCGGCCGCGCGCCAGCGGCAGTGCGCGGCTGAGCTCCCAGGCCGAGGGCAGCAGCAGCGCATAGAGCAGCACCAGCGGCATGGCCGCGCCCAGTGCCGCGGCCCAGCCCCAGCCGGCCAGCCAGACCAGCGCGCCCGCCAGCAAACTGCCCAGCAGCGCGCAGGCGGCCAGCAGGCCCAGCAGCGCGGCCGGCCGGAGCAGCAGCAGATAGACCGAGCGCATCGCCGCTCAGTTGCGCAGTTCGATGCCGCCCAGGATCACCTCGCCGTGGATCACCAGGCGCTTGCTGCTCAGGAGCGGCGGCACGGTCTTGTCCTCAATCGCGCCAAGCACCGGATGGCCGTTCACGGTCACGGCCCAATCGTTCGGCACCTTCAGCTCCAGGCCCCCCATCAGCACGAACACATCCAGCCGGGCCGTGCCCTCCACCGAGGCCTGGCGCAGATCCAGCTGCGCACCGCCCAGCACCACGGTGACCTTGCCGCCGCTGAACTGCGGGCTGCTGACGCGCGACTGGTTGCCGCCCAGCACCGCCGTCAGGTCGATGCGGTCGGTGTTCAGCTGCTCGACCGGCTGCCCCTCGGCGGTGCGCCAGCCCGCGCCGATGCGGCCCTTGAACATCACCAGCAGGCCCAGCGCGATCAGCAGCAGCGGCCACCAGTCGCGCCAGCGAAAGTCGAACAGGCCCAGATGGCGCAGCGTCAGCACGCTGCCCACCACGATCAGCGCCGCGCCGAAGCCGCGGCCCGGGCCCTGCGGCGACTGCGTGAACTTGAGCACGCCCAGCGCGATCAGCACCAGCGGCCAGAAGGGCAGGATGCGCCGCACGTCGAAGACGTGGAAGTTGTCCAGCAGGAACAGCAGGCCCAGCAGCGCCAGCACCAGGCCCAGCAGCAGTTGCTGGCGCGGGTCGCGATGGTTGTTGCTCATGGCTGGCCCTCCCCGTCGCGTCGCGCCGCGTCGCCGCGCCCACGCAGCAGGCCAAAGCCGCCCATCAGGATCTTGCCCAGGCCCAGGGCCAGCAGCAGCAGCGGCCAGCTGTTGTGATAGCTCAGGCCCAGGTAACTGGTCTCGCAGGCATAGAGCCAGGCCGACAGCAGCAGCAGGAAACAGGCACTGCCGAGTTGGCGCGCACTGCGCGCCGTCACCAGGCGCAGCAGGCCCAGCACGGTGATCGCCAGCGGCCAATGCGTCCAGAGAAAGTCCAGCACGCCATAGCCCTGCTTTTCAAGCAGTGCGGCGCTGCCGATCACGATCAGCACCAGGCCGGTGAAGAGATGGTCGTGCGGCCGGCGCCGCTCGCAGTCGCGAGATCGATGGGACATGGTGGAAAAGCTCCCTGAGTGAATGGCCGCGACGATAGCGAAGCCGGCGGCGCTTGTCGCGCGGATTTCGGCGAATGAACAGCCGCGCCCGGTGAATGACGCGCCGGGCCGACGCATGGCGAGGGCGGGCCAACTCGCTCTAAGATTCGCCGCCCCCTAACCAGAAAGCCCAAGCCTTGTCCACGACCTCACAGCGCCTCGCTCGCATCCCGCCCGGCTCGGGCGTGCTGTTCTTCGTCCAGATGTTCTCCACGCTGGGCTATGCCGTGCTGTACTCCAGCCTGGTGCTGTATGCCACCGAGCATCTGCGCTTCAGCGCCGAGCATGCCTCGCTGGTGATGGGGGTGTTCGGCGCCTTCAATTACGGCCTGCACCTGTTCGGCGGCTATCTGGGCGGCCGGTTTCTCAGCAACCGCAATCTCTTCGTCGGCGGCATGCTGCTGCAGGTGTTCGGCTGTGCCGCCATCGCCGGCGGCACCGAGGCCTTGCTGTACTGGGGGCTGGCGCTGTTCCTGACCGGCAGCGGCCTCAACGTCACCTGCCTCAACATGATGCTGACGCAGCGCTTCGCGCCCGAGGACGACCGCCGCGAGGGCGCCTTCCTGTGGAACTACGCGGGCATGAACGTGGGCTTCTTCATCGGTTTCACGGTGGCCGGCCATTTCCAGCTGAGCCAGAGCTACAGCAGCCTGTTCTGGTTCGCCACCGTCGGCAACATCCTCGCCATCGTGCTCGCGCTGGCCTTCTGGAAGGTGCTTGCCGATTTGGACACGCCGCTGATGAAGGTCGGCGCGGCGCAGTTCCGCGCCCGCTTTGCCGCCGGCACGGCCATCCTGATCGGCCTGGTGCCCCTGCTGTGGTGGCTGCTGCAGCATCCCGAGGGCACCGAGTCGCTGGTCAAGCTGATCAGCGCCGCGGTAGCCCTGGCCCTGATCGTGCTGACGCTGCGCCACCGCGACGTGCCGGAGCGCAAGCGCATGTGGGCCTATCTGGTGCTGACGCTGGGCTCGCTGATGTTCTGGTCGCTCTACCAGATGGCGCCCAGCGGCCTGCAGCTGTTCGCGGTGGGCAATGTGAAGCTGGAGCTGTGGGGCGTGACGATCGCGCCGCAATGGGTGCAGAACATCAACACCGTGGTGATCGTGCTGGGCGGGCCGCTGCTGTCGGCCTGGTTCGTGCGCCTGCGCGCGCGCGGCTGGCCGCTGGACGTGCCGCAGCAGTTTGCCGCCTCGCTGCTGCTGATGGGCCTGGGTTTTCTGGCCCTGCCGCTGGGCATCCACTTCGCCAACGCGCAGGGCCAGGTGGCCTTCGTCTGGCTGTTCGCCAGCTATGTGCTGCAGTCGCTAGGCGAGCTGCTGATCTCGCCGGTGGGCTACGCCATGATTGGCCGGCTGGCACCGCGCCAGTACCAGGGCGTGATGATGGGCAGCTGGATGCTGGTGACCGGCCTGGCCTCGCTGTTCGCTGCCGACTTCTCCGGCATGGTGGCGCAGCCGGCCGGCAGCACCGCGCTCACGAGCAACCCGGCCTATGCCGCGCTGTTCACCCAGCTGGGGCTGGGCAGCGTGGTGGTGGGCATCGCCCTGATGGCGCTGATCCCCTGGCTGCGCCGCCTCATCACGGACGAGACGCACAATAGCGGCCAGCGCGGCAGCGCGCCCACCTGAGCGCGCCGTCCGGGCACTCACCCGTTTACAGCTCACTTCTCCCCATGCTGCAAAGAAACGAATCCCTCTCCCAAGTCGCCGCCGCCGTCGGCCCCGTGGTGCTGATCGTGATGGACGGCTACGGCCTCTCGAAGACGGACGCCGGCAGCGCCATCGCGGCCGCCAACAAGCCGACCCTGGACAAGCTGTTCGCACAGCACCCGAACATCCGCCTGCGCGCCCATGGCACCGCGGTGGGCATGCCCTCCGATGAGGACATGGGCAACTCCGAGGTCGGCCACAACGCGCTCGGCGCCGGCCAGGTCTATGCCCAGGGCGCCGCCCTGGTGGCCGACTCGATCGCCTCGGGCGAGATCTGGCAGGGCCAGGCCTGGCAGGAGATCGTTGCCGCCGCCAAGGCCGGCAGCGCCGGCAAAGCGGGGCGGCTGCACTGCATCGGCCTGCTGTCCGACGGCAATGTGCACAGCCATATCGACCACCTCAAGGCCCTGGTGCGGCAGGCCAAGGCCGAGGGCCTGCGCTCGGTGCGCGTGCACGCGCTGATCGATGGCCGCGATGTGCCCGAGACCAGCGCGCTGGGCTATGTGCTGCCCTTCGAGGCCTTCCTGGCCGAGCTGAGCGACGCCGATTTCGACGCCCGCATCGCCTCCGGTGGCGGCCGCCAGTGCATCACCATGGACCGCTACGACGCCAACTGGCCCATGGTCGAGCGCGGTTGGAAGACCCATGTGCTCGGCCAGGGCCCGCAGTTCCCCAACGCCGGCGCCGCCATCGAGGGCCTGCGCCAGCAGCACCCCGGCGTGATCGACCAGGACCTGCCCGAGTTCGTGATCGCCGAGCACGGCCAGCCCATCGGCACCATCGAGGACGGCGATGCGGTGGTGCTGTTCAACTTCCGCGGCGACCGGGCGATCGAGATCACCCGCGCCTTCGAGGAAGGTGCAGCCTTCGACAAGTTCGACCGCGTGCGGGCCCCCAAGGTCACCTATGCCGGCATGCTGCAGTACGACGGCGACCTGAAGCTGCCGGCGCGCTTTCTGGTGGCGCCGCCGGCGATCCGCAACACCTCGGGCGAATGGTTCAGCAAGCTCGGCGTGACGCAATTCGCCTGCTCGGAAACGCAGAAGTTCGGCCATGTCACCTACTTCTGGAACGGCAACCGCTCCAGCAAGTTCGAGGGCGAGACCTATCTCGAGGTGCCCAGCGACGTGGTGCCCTTCGAACAGCGCCCCTGGATGAAGTCTGCCGAGATTGCCGACGCGATGATCGCCGCGCTGCAGAGCGGCCAGCACAAGATCCTGCGCTGCAATTTCGCCAACGGCGATATGGTGGGCCACACCGGCAACTTCCACGCGGCCATGATGTCCATCGAGGCGGTGGACCTGGCGCTGGGCCGCCTGCTCAAGGCCGTGGACGCGGCCGGCGGCGTGGCCCTGATCACCGCCGACCATGGCAATGCCGATGAGATGTACGAGTTGGACAAGAAGACCGGCCAGCCCTCACTCAACAAGGACGGCAGCTTCAAGGCCAAGACCGCGCACACGCTCAACCCGGTGCCGCTGATCCTGTATCACAGCATCCCCGGCCTGCACATCAGCCTGAAGCAGACGGCCACGGCCGGCCTGTCCAATGTAGCCGCCACCACGGCCGCGCTGCTGGGCTACGACAAGCACGCGGATTGGGATGAGAGCCTGCTGACCCTGGCTTGATCATTGGCGGACGAACAGCTTGTGAACACTCGAATCGCCGCGGTGCGGCGCTGCGCCAGGATCGACGCAGGCCTGACGCTCACGGTCTTGCTGGCTGCCCTGGCCGGCTGCGCCAGCGCGCCACCGAGCCAACCGGCATCGCCGGTTCCGCGCGCCGCGGCAGTGCTGGCACCAGCCGCCCCTGCTCAGGCAACCTCCGCCAGCCTCACCCCCGAGATGAGCGCCGAGGAACTGCAGGCACGCTGCCTCGCCTGGGCGCAGGCCTTCCGCCCCGAGGCGCGCGCCGCGGGCATCAGCGAGGCGGTGCTCGACGCCGCCTTCGGGCCGCTGCAATGCATGCCAAAGGTGCTGACGCTGGATCGCAGCCAGCCCGAGTTCACGCGGCCGATCTGGGCCTATCTGGACAGCGCCGTGTCCGCCTCGCGGGTCAAGCAGGGGCTCACGCGGCTGGCCGAGCCGGCGGTACGTGCCGCGCTGGAACAGGCCAGCGCTAGCCATGGCATCCCCGTGCCGCTGCTCGCCGCGTTCTGGGGCCTGGAGAGCGATTTCGGTCGCGACCAAGGCAGCGTGCCGGTGATCGATGCGCTGGTCACGCTGGCGGTGGACGGCCGACGCGAAGCGATGGCGCGGCGCGAGCTGCTGGCGGCGCTGCGCATCCTGCAAGCAGGCGACACCGACCGGGCCCGCCTGCTCGGCTCCTGGGCCGGGGCCATGGGCCAGACCCAGTTCATGCCCAGCAGTTTCCTGAGCGATGCGCAGGACGCCGATGGCGACGGCCGGCGCGACATCTGGGCCAGCCTGCCCGATGTGATGGCCTCGACGGCGAACTACCTGCGCCGGCGCGGCTGGCGGGCCGAGGAGCCCTGGGGCCAGGAAGTGCTGCTGCCACCGGGCTTTGACCCGTTGCGCGCCGACGCCACGCTGAAGCAGACCAGTGCTGCCTGGGCCGCCGAGGGCCTGCGGCCTGCTGATCCTCAGGCCGAGAGGCTGGCCCCGATGGGCGATGCCTGGGTGCTGCTGCCGGCGGGCAGCCGTGGGCCGGCCTTTCTGGTCGCACACAACTGGCAGGTGATCCGGCGCTACAACGCCTCGGACAGCTATGCGCTGGCCATCGGCCTGCTGAGCGACCGGCTGGCGGGCCGCAACGAGGGCGTGCGTGCCGCCTGGCCGCGCGAGCTGCTGCCGCTCAGCCGCACGCAGCTGCAGGCCATGCAACGTGCACTGGCCGAGCAGGGTTTCGCCCCGGGCAGCGCGGACGGCGTGTTCGGCCCGGCCACCCGCGCCGCACTGCGGGCCTGGCAGCAACGCGAGGGGCTGCCGGCCGATGGCTATCCGAGCCAGGCGCTGCTAGCACTGCTGCTACCCAAAGAGGAGGCGGGCGCTCCATCGCCTTGAGCGCGGCCCGGCGACGACTCCGCGCCGCACTACCTGCAGCTGGACGACGGCGAGGGCGGCCAGCGCAGCGACTACAGCTAGCAGCGCCATGGCGACTGGGTGCGCAGCGCACTCGATCAACTGAAGCTGCAGGACATCGCCCTGGTCTGCCAGCACGGGCGCGGCTTGATCGGGCTGCGCCTGGTGGGCGAGCAGCCCGAGCGCTTTGCGCGCATGCTGGCCGCCAACACCATGCTGCCCACCGGCGACCATGCGCCGGGCGAGGCCTAGCGGGTCGTCGTACGGTTGATGCCGATGGCTGCATTCGGCACGAAGCAGTCACTGGAATACCGAGGGGGTTATGCCAAGGTGAGGCGGGCGGCAAAGCCCTGGGCGGGTGGCCGCTGCGGCCCGGATGCGCAGGCCCTCGCGCAGCTCGGGCTCCCCTGCGGTGCTCGGCCCTTGCGGCCTGGCGCACAACTCACTTCGCTCACCTGCGGCTCGCTGCGTTCAGACAAAGTGCGCCAATCCAGCGCTTGAGGCGCGCGAGTACGCGCGCGGCCGCAAGGCCCTGTGCTCCTCGGCAGCGCAAGAGGGCCGCCGCAACCACCCGCCCAGGGCTTTGCCAACACCGATGGTTGTGCGCGCCCCTCGTGCCATGCGCGGGATCCGAGCGGCCCAGGCCGGTAGGTGCGAGGCCCCATTGGCGGTGCCGAGTAGCGCAGCCAAACCGGGTTGCGCATCGCTGCGGGCGATGCGTCGAGCGCACCTTGTTTGAGCTGGAGCACAGGCGGGTGCCACTGGCACACGCCGGCCCGAAGGGGTGCGACGGCGAGTTGTGCGCGAGTCCCGGTTTGGCGAGCAGCGAGGGAAGCCTGAACGCAGTGAAGGCCTCCGCCTCTGGAGCCGAGTGCCTGCCGGCCTGGGCCGCGGCGCGTGCAATGAACTTCCGCTTTGTGCCGGCTGCTGCCCCCAGCCATTGATCCAAGAACGAGAAAAGCCCGGAACGTTACCGATCCGGGCTTTCAGAACAACAGAATCCGCCGCGCTTACTTCCGTGCCGGCGGCACGTCCGTGCAGCTGCCATGCGCGATTTCGGCGGCCATGCCGATGCTTTCGCCCAAGGTCGGATGCGGATGGATGGTCTTGCCGATGTCCACCGCGTCGGCGCCCATCTCGATGGCCAGGGCGATCTCGCCGATCATGTCGCCGGCATGGGTGCCGACGATGCCGCCGCCGAGGATCTTGCCGTGGCCATGGGCTTCGGGCGAGTCATCGAACAAGAGCTTGGTATAGCCCTCGTCGCGGCCGTTGGCGATGGCACGGCCCGAGGCCGTCCAGGGGAACAGGCCCTTCTTGACCTTGATGCCCTGCGCCTTGGCCTGGTCCTCGGTGAGGCCCACCCAGGCCACCTCGGGGTCGGTGTAGGCCACACTCGGAATCACGCGGGCGTCGAACTGGCTGCGGGCCAGCTTCTCGTCGCCCAGCAGTTCGCCGGCGATGACTTCGGCCGCCACATGGGCCTCGTGCACCGCCTTGTGCGCCAGCATGGGCTGACCCACCACATCGCCGATGGCGAAGATGTTGGCGACGTTGGTGCGCATCTGCACATCGACGTTGATGAAGCCACGGTCCGTCACCGCCACGCCGGCCTTGTCGGCGGCGATCTTCTTGCCATTGGGCGTGCGGCCCACCGCCTGCAGCACCAGGTCGTAAATGCCTTCGCTCTTGGCGCCGTCCAGCGATTCGAACTGCACCTTGATGCCCTCGGGCGTGGCCTCGGCGCCGACGGTCTTGGTCTTCAACATGATGTTGTCGAAGCGCTTGGCATTCAGCTTCTGCCAGACCTTGACCAGGTCGCGGTCGGCGCCCTGCATCAGGCCGTCCAGCATTTCCACCACGTCCAGGCGCGCACCCAGGGTGCTGTAGACCGTGCCCATCTCCAGGCCGATGATGCCGCCGCCGATGATCAACATCTTCTTGGGCGTGCCCTTGAGGGCCAGCGCGCCGGTCGAGTCGACGATGCGCTCGTCGTCGGGCAGGAAGGGCAGGCGCACCGCCTGCGAGCCGGCGGCGATGATGGCCTTCTTGAAGTGGATGGTCTTGGTGGCGCCGGTCTTCTCCTGCGCGCCTCCGGTGGTCTCTTCCACCTGCACATGGTTGGGGTCCACAAAGGCACCGTAGCCGCGCACGATCGTGACCTTGCGCATCTTGGCCATCGCCGCCAGGCCGCCGGTCAATTTGCCGATGACCTTTTCCTTGTGGCCGCGCAGCTTGTCCACGTTGACCGAGGGCGCACCGAAGTCCACCCCCAGATCGGCCATGTGCGAGACCTCGTCCATCACCGCCGCCACATGCAGCAACGCCTTGGAGGGGATGCAACCCACGTTCAGGCAGACGCCGCCCAGCGTGGCATAACGCTCCACCAGCACGACCTTGAGGCCGAGGTCAGCGGCACGGAAGGCGGCCGAGTAGCCGCCGGGGCCGGCGCCCAGCACCAGCACGTCGCAGTCCAGGTCGGCGCTGCCGGTGTAGGCAGCAGCGACGGGTGCCACCACCGGTGCCGCCACGGGCGCGGCCGTGGGAGCAGCAGCCAACGTCGGTGCTGCCACTGACGCGGCGTCCGACTCAAGCAGCAAGAGCACCGTGCCCTGGTTGACCTTGTCGCCCAGCGAGACCTTGAGCTCCTTCACCACGCCCGCATGCGAGCTGGGGATCTCCATCGAGGCCTTGTCGCTCTCCACCGTGATCAGGCTCTGCTCGGCCTTGATCGCGTCGCCGGGTTTGACCAGCAACTCGATGATGGCCACGTCCTTGAAGTCGCCGATGTCGGGAACTTGAACTTCGATCAATGCCATTTGACGCTCCCGATTACAGAACGATGCGGCGGAAGTCCGCCAGCAGCGATGCGAAGTAGACGTTGAAGCGGGCGGCCGCGGCGCCGTCGATGACGCGGTGGTCCCAGCTCAGCGAGAGCGGCAGCATCAGGCGCGGTTGAAAAGCCTTGCCGTCCCAGACCGGCTCGATCTGGCTCTTGCACACGCCCATGATGGCCACCTCGGGCGCATTGATGATGGGCGTGAAATAGCGCCCGCCGATGCCGCCCAGCGAGGAGATGGTGAAGCAGCCGCCGGCCATGTCGGCCGGGCCGAGCTTGCCGTCGCGCGCCTTCTTGGCGAGTTCGCCCATCTCCTGGCTGATCTCGAAGATGCCCTTCTTGTCGGCGTCCTTGATCACCGGCACCACCAGGCCATTGGGCGTGTCCGCCGCAAAGCCGATGTGGAAATACTTCTTCAGCACCAGCTTCTGGGCATCGCCCTCGCCTTCCAGCGAGGCGTTGAATTCGGGGAACTTCTTCAGCGCCGCCACGGCCGCCTTGATCATGAAGGCCAGCATGGTGACCTTGATGCCCGACTTCTCGTTCTCCTTGTTGGTTTGCACGCGGAAGGCCTCGAGTTCGGTGATGTCGGCATCGTCGTGGTTGGTGACATGCGGGATCACCACCCAGTTGCGATGCAGATTGGCACCCGAGATCTTCTTGATGCGCGAGAGTTCCTTGCGCTCGATGGCGCCGAACTTCTCGAAGTCGACCTTGGGCCAAGGCAGCAGGCCCGGCAACGCAGCACCACCGGAGGCCGCAGCCGCCGCGGGTGCCGCGGCCTTCTGGGCCAGGGTCTGCACCGCACCGGCCATCACCGACTTGACGAAGCCCTGCAGATCGGATTCCTGGATGCGGCCCTTGGGGCCCGTGCCCTTGACCTCGTCCAGCGGCACGCCGAGTTCGCGCGCCTGACGGCGGATGCTGGGGCTGGCATGCGGCAGGCGGCCGGTGGGCGTGCTGGGCTCATGGGCCGGCAGCGCCGCGGTGGGCGCGATGCGCTCCACCGGCGCGGCGGGGGCGGCCGCCACCACGGTGTTGGCGCTCGAAGCGGCCGCGGCCGCCACAGGCGCGGCCGTTGCAGCCACCGCAGCAGCCCCCTGCACTTCCACGATCGCCAGCAGGCTGCCCTTGGCGACCTTGTCGCCCAGCTTGACCTTGAGTTCCTTGACCACGCCGGCATGCGAGGACGGGATCTCCATCGAGGCCTTGTCGCTCTCCACCGTGACGAGGCTCTGCTCGAGCTTGATGGTGTCGCCGGGCTTGACGAAGACCTCGATCACTGCGACCGATTCGAAGTCGCCGATGTCCGGGACGAACACCTCCACCAGCGAACTGGCGGCGGGGGCTGCTGCGGCGACGGCGGGGGCTGCCACCGGCGCGGGCGCCGCCACGGGCGCCGCTGCCAACGCCGGTACCGGCGCATCCGCGCCGGCCGTGCCCTCGGCTTCGAGCAGCAGCACCAGGCTGCCCTCGTTGACCTTGTCGCCCACGGCGACCTTGATCTCCTTCACCACGCCCGCATGCGAGCTGGGGATCTCCATCGAGGCCTTGTCGCTCTCCACGGTGATCAGGCTCTGCTCCAGCTTGATGCTGTCGCCCACCTTCACCAGCAGCTCGATCACGGCCACGTCCTTGACATCACCGATGTCCGGAACCTTGACTTCTACCAATGCCATTTCGTGTCTCCGATCGCCGCCGAATCAGGCGTACAGCGGGTTGATCTTGTTGACGTTGATGCCGTACTTGGCGATCGCCTCGGCCACCTTGGCGGCTGGCAGCTTGCCCTCGTCGGCCAGGCTCTTGAGCGCGGCCACGACGATGTAGTGACGGTTCACCTCGAAGTGCTCACGCAGCTTGGAGCGGAAGTCCGAGCGGCCGAAGCCGTCGGTGCCCAGCACCTTGTAGGAGCGTCCCGCCGGGATGAAGGCGCGGATCTGCTCGGCGTAGTTCTTCATGTAGTCGGTGGAGGCGATCACCGGGCCGCTGGTGCGGCTGAGCTGCTGGGTCACGAAGGGCACGCAGGCCAGCTCGGTGGGGTGCAGCAGGTTCCAGCGCTCGGCGTTCTGGCCGTCGCGCGCCAGCTCGTTGAAGCTCGGGCAGCTCCAGACATTGGCGCTCACGCCCCAGTCCTGCTCCAGCAGGCCCTTGGCGGCCTGGCTCTCGCGCAGGATGGTGCCCGAGCCCAGCAGGTTCACGCTCAGGGGGCCGGGGGCGGCCTCTTCCAGCAGATACATGCCCTTGATGATCTGCTCCTCGGTGCCGGCCTTCAGGCCCGGCATCGGGTAGTTCTCGTTCAAGAGGGTGATGTAGAAGTAGACATTCTCCTGGTCCTGCACCATGCGCTTCAGGCCATGCTGCATGATCACCGCCACCTCGTGCGCGAAGGTGGGGTCGTAGCTGACGCAGTTGGGGATGGTGCCGGCCAGGATGTGGCTGTGGCCGTCCTCATGCTGCAGGCCTTCGCCGTTCAGCGTGGTGCGGCCCGAGGTGCCGCCCAGCAGGAAGCCGCGCGCCTGCATGTCGCCGGCGGCCCAGGCCAGGTCGCCGATGCGCTGGAAGCCGAACATCGAGTAGTAGACGAAGAAGGGGATCATGACCCGGTTGTTCGTCGAGTACGAGGTCGCCGCGGCGATCCAGCTGGCCATGCCGCCGGCCTCGTTGATGCCTTCCTGCAGGATCTGGCCGGCCTTGTCCTCGCGGTAGTACATCACCTGGTCCTTGTCGACCGGGGTGTAGAGCTGGCCCGCAGGGTTGTAGATGCCGATCTGGCGGAACAGGCCTTCCATGCCGAAGGTGCGTGCCTCGTCCACCAGGATGGGCACGGTGCGCGGGCCCAGATCCTTGTCGCGCAGCAGCTGGGTCAGGAAGCGCACATAGGCTTGCGTGGTGGAGATCTCGCGGCCCTCGGCGGTGGGCTCGAGGATGGCCTGGAAGGTGTCAAGACCTGGCACCGCGAGATGCTCGTCCGAACGCGGGCGGCGCTTGGGCAGGTAGCCGCCCAGTTGCTGGCGGCGCTCGTGCAGATAGCGCGCCTCGGGCGTGTGCTCGGCCGGCCTGAAGAAGGGGATCTTGGGCAGGTCGGCGTCGGCGATCGGGATGCCGAAGCGGTCGCGCATCGACTTGATGTCGTCGTCGGTGAGCTTCTTGGTCTGGTGCGCGGTGTTCTTGCCCTCGCCGCTCTTGCCCATGCCATAGCCCTTGACGGTCTTGACCAGCAGCACCGAGGGCTGGCCCACGGTATTGACCGCCTTGTGGTACGCGGCATAGACCTTTTGCGGGTCGTGGCCGCCACGGTTCAGGCGCCAGATGTCGTCGTCGCTCATCTTGGCCACCATCTCCAGCAGCTTGGGGTGCTTGCCGAAGAAGTTCTTGCGCACGAAGGCGCCGTCATTGGCCTTCATGGCCTGGTAGTCGCCGTCCACCGTGTCCATCATGACCTTGCGCAGCAGGCCTTCCTTGTCGCGCGCCAAGAGCGGATCCCAGTAGCCGCCCCAGATCAGCTTGATGACGTTCCAGCCGGCGCCGCGGAACTCGCCCTCCAGCTCCTGGATGATCTTGCCGTTGCCGCGCACCGGGCCGTCCAGGCGCTGCAGATTGCAGTTCACCACGAAGATCAGGTTGTCCAGCTTCTCGCGTGCGGCCAGGCCGATCGCGCCCAGCGATTCCGGCTCGTCCATCTCGCCGTCGCCCAGGAACACCCAGACCTTGCGCTTGGAGGTGTCGGCAATGCCGCGCGCGTGCAGGTACTTGAGGAAGCGCGCCTGGTAGATCGCCATCAAGGGGCCCAGACCCATCGAGACGGTGGGGAACTGCCAGAACTCGGGCATCAGCTTGGGGTGCGGGTAGCTGGAGAGGCCCTTGCCGTCCACCTCCTGGCGGAAGGACAGCAGCTGCTCCTCGCTGATGCGGCCTTCCAGGAAGGCGCGCGCATAGATGCCGGGCGCGCTGTGGCCCTGGATATAGAGCAGGTCGCCGCCATGCGCGCCATCGTCGGCATGCCAGAAATGGTTGAAGCCGCAGCCCAGCATGGTGGCCAGCGAGGCGAAGCTGGAGATGTGGCCGCCCAGGTCGCCACCGTCGTCGGGGTTCAGGCGATTCGCGCGCACCACCATCGCCATCGCGTTCCAGCGCATATAGGCGCGCAGGCGCTCCTCGATGTCGATGTCGCCGGGGAAGCGCTCTTCCTGGTCGGTGGGGATGGTGTTGACGTAGGCCGTGTGGGCCGAGAAGGGCACGTCGATGCCGGCCTGGCGGGCATGGTCGATGAGGGTCTCGAGCAGGAAGTGAGCGCGCTCGCCCCCTTCCTCACCAATCACGGCGGACAGGGCGTCCAGCCATTCCTTGGTTTCGAGAGCGTCGGTGTCATTGGCGGCGGCGCCGAGAAAAGACTGAGGCTGCGCGGACATGTTGTCTCCTAAATCCTGCGTCGAAATTTTCCGGCGCGAGTTTCTCACAAGCTTTCTGAAATTCCAAATCGTGCGAGTCAGTTTCACATAATGAAATCAAAGGGATTGCTCGCTGGGCCGGCGGCGCGCGCCGGGATAATCGGGCCATGCTTTCCCGTTTCGATTTCAAGGGCGCCCTGCGCCGCACGCTCACGCCGCTGCAACGCCTGGCCGCCACCTGGTGGCGGCGCCAGTCGCCCTCGCGCCAGGACCGCTTTGCCACCCTGGGCCCGCTGGTCTCGGTGATGCTGTTCCTGGCGGCCATCATCTTGGCCTTCTGGTACCTGCGCAACGAGGAAATCGAACGCGAGGCCGAGGCCGTCAAGCGCGATACCGAGATCGCCCAGCAGCAGATCCGCGTGCGCCTGAACGAGAACCAGGAAAAACTGGTGGTGATCGCGCGCGACATCGTCACGCGCGCCATCGACCCGCAGGAATTCGGCGTGCAGGCGCGCGCCTTCGCACGCGAACGCCCCGAGGTCACCCATGTGACCTGGCTGACGAACCGGCGCGACCGCCGCGCCAGCGTCAGCGGCGCCGGCTTCCAGGCCGAGAACCTGATGGTGCTGGACGGCGGCGACCCCTCCATGCCCAGCGGCAACCCCGGCACCGCCCCCGAGATCGCCTTCCAGGCCGCCAAGGAACGGCGCCAGGTGGTCTATTCCCAGCCCTTCACCGACAACAACAGCAGCTCGGTGTTCCAGGTGCAGGTGCCGCTGATCGACCGCAACGGCTTTGCCGGCGTGCTGATCGCCGAATACTCGATCGAGGCCCTGCTGCGCTACTACGTGCCCACCGAGGTGGCGGGCCGCCATGCGGTCTCGGTGCTGGACGCGCGCGAGCAGGTGATGGCCTCCACCGTCACCCCCATGCCGGGCCAGCGCATCAAGCGCGCCTCCATCGTCTCCGAGGTGCCGCTGGCGCCGGCGCTCAACGGCCTGGTGCTGCGCGGCCAGGGCTACCGCACCTCGATCGGCCTGATCAGCAACACCTTGTTCTGGATGGTGGTGGCGCTCTCGGTGCTGACGGTGTGGATGCTGCTGGGCACCTGGAAGCACATGCGCCGGCGCATGCAGTTCCAGACCGCGCTGGCCAACGAGACGAATTTCCGCCGCGCCATGGAGAACTCCATGCTCACCGGCATGCGCGCCATGGACATGGACTCGCGCATCTCCTATGTGAACCCGGCCTTCTGCGCCATGACCGGCTTCTCCGAGGCCGAGCTGATCGGCCGCAAGCCGCCCTTCCCCTACTGGCCGCCGGACCGCTTCGAGGAGAACGCGCGCCTCTTGCAGCAGGAGATCCACGGCCGCAGCCCGGCCGGCGGCGCCGAGGTCAAGGTGATGCGCAAGGACGGCACCATCTTCGACGCCCGCATGTATGTCTCGCCCCTGATCGACCCCAAGGGCAAGCAGAGCGGCTGGATGACCTCGATGACCAATATCACCGAGGCCAAGCGCGTGCGCGACCAGCTCAGCGCCTCGCACGAGCGCTTCACCACCGTGCTGGAGGGGCTGGACGCGGCGGTCTCGGTGCTGTCCGTCCAGCAGGGCGAGCTGCTGTTCGCGAACCGCAGCTACCGGCTCTGGTTCGGCGCCGACCCCAAGGGCCATGCCATGCTGGCCGGCAGCCAGCTGAGCCGCAGCAAGGACGATCCCGACGCCGACGACGAGGTGGACGACTATTCCGGCCTGCCGGCCCAGCATCTCACCGAGGTGGGCTCGGACCCGCGCGAGGTCTATATCGAGGGCCTGGAGATGTGGTTCGACGTGCGCGCCCGCTACCTGCAGTGGACCGACGGCCGCCTCGCGCAGATGCTGATCGCCACCGACATCACCGCGCGCCGCCGCGCCGAGGAGCAGGCCGCCCAGCAGGCCGAGAAGGCCCAGGTCACCAGCCGCCTGATGACCATGGGCGAGATGGCCTCCAGCGTGGCGCATGAGCTGAACCAGCCGCTCACCGCCATCACCAACTACTGCAACGGCATGGTCTCGCGCGTGCGCAACGACGCGATCCAGAAGGACGATCTGCTGGCCGCGCTGGAGAAGACCGCCAAGCAGGCGCAGCGCGCCGGCCAGATCATCCACCGCATCCGCAACTTCGTGAAGCGCAGCGAACCGCAGCGCCAGGCCTCCAGCGCGCATGCCATCGTCGAGGACGCGGTGGAGCTGGCCGGCATCGAGCTGCGCCGCCGCAACGTGGCCATCCACACCTATGTGGCGCAGCGCCTGCCCACCCTGATGGTGGACCCGATCCTGATCGAGCAGGTGCTGATGAACCTGCTGAAGAACGCCGCCGAGGCAATCGACAACGCCGCGCTGCCGGTCTCGCGCCGCCATATCGAGCTGCGCGTGGTGCCCAAGCACACGGCCGAGTTGGGCGGCAATATCGAGTTCTCGGTCACCGACATGGGGCCGGGTTTGCCCGATGAGGTGATCGAGCGCATGTACGAGGCCTTTTTCTCCACCAAGTCCGATGGCATGGGCATTGGCTTAGGGTTATGCCGGTCTATCGTGGAGTCCCACCACGGCCGGATCCGTGCCGAGAACCTCTACAATGGCGCCTCCATCGTGGGGTGCAGGTTCGCCTTCACCATCCCCGTCGAACTATCCCGTCCCGAACCCTCGGGACCCGCCCTGAACACTGCTGCGACACCATGAGCCTGATTCCTAAGAAGGGCAACGTCTACGTTGTCGATGATGACGAAGCCGTGCGCGATTCCCTGCAATGGCTGCTGGAGGGCAAGGACTACCGCGTCAAGTGCTTTGACTCCGCCGAGTCGTTCCTGAGCCGTTACGACCCGCGCGAAGTGGCCTGCCTGATTGCCGACATCCGCATGGAAGGCATGAGCGGCCTGGAGCTGCAGGACCGCCTGCTGGAACGCCGCAGCCCGCTGCCGGTGGTCTTCATCACCGGCCATGGCGATGTGCCGATGGCGGTGCAGACCATGAAGAAGGGCGCGATGGACTTCATCGAGAAGCCCTTCAAGGAAGACGAGCTGCTGGCCCTGGTGGAGCGCATGCTCGACCAGGCGCGCGACGCCTTCTCCAGCCACCAGGAAGCCGCCAGCCGCGACGCCCTGCTCTCGCGCCTCACCACCCGTGAAGCGCAGGTGCTGGAGCGCATCGTCGCCGGCCGCCTCAACAAGCAGATCGCCGACGATCTGGGCATCAGCATCAAGACGGTGGAGGCGCATCGCGCCAACATCATGGAGAAGCTGAACGCCAACACCGTGGCCGACCTGCTCAAGATTGCCTTGGGCGCACCCGCCAAGGCCTGACAAGACCTGCCCCCACCCGAGGCCGCTGATTGTTCAGCGGCCTTTTGCATTCCAAGGAGTCCTCACCATGACCGCCCAACTGATCGACGGCAACGCCCTCTCCAAGCAACTCCGCGCCGAGGTGGCGCAGCGCGCCGCGGCGCTGACGGCCAAGGGGCTCAAGCCCGGCCTGGCGGTGGTGCTGGTGGGCGACAACCAGGCCAGCCAGGTCTATGTGCGCAACAAGGTCAAGGCCTGCGAGGACGCCGGCCTGCACTCGGTGCTGGAGAAGTACGAGGCAACGATGAGCGAGGCCGAGCTGCTGGCGCGCGTCGAGGCGCTCAACAATGACCCCAGCATCCACGGCATCCTGGTGCAGCTGCCGCTGCCCAAGCACATCGACGACCACAAGGTCATCGAGGCGATCTCGCCCGAGAAGGACGTGGACGGCTTCCACGTCGCCAGCGCCGGCGCGCTGATGGTGGGCGAGCAAGGCTTCAAGGCCTGCACCCCTTATGGCTGCATGAAGATGCTGGAGAGCATCGGCATGAAGGACCTGCGCGGCAAGCATGCGGTGGTGATCGGCCGCAGCAATATCGTCGGCAAGCCCATGGCGATGATGCTGCTGCAAGCGAACGCCACCGTGACCATCTGCCACAGCGGCACCGCCGACCTGGGCGCGATGACGCGCCAGGCCGACGTGGTCGTGGCCGCGGTGGGCAAGCGCAATGTGCTGACCAAGGACATGGTCAAGCCCGGCGCGGTGGTGATCGACGTGGGCATGAACCGCAACGACGAAGGCAAGCTCTGCGGCGACGTGGACTTCGAGGGTGTGAAGCAGGTGGCCGGCTGGATCACCCCGGTGCCGGGCGGGGTCGGCCCCATGACCATCACCATGCTGCTGGTCAACACGCTAGAGTCGGCCGAACGCTGCGCCGCTGCGAATCGCTGAGCCCATGAGCAACCCTCTTCTCGCCAACACCGCCCTGCCGCCATTCGCGCAGATCCGCCCCGAGCACATCCAGCCGGCCATCTCCGCCTTGCTGGAGCAGGCCCAGCAGGCCCTCGCCACGGCCACCGCCGACGCCACGCCGGCCGACTACGACGCGCTGGAAGCCGTGCTGAGCGTGGCCACCGAGCGGCTCTCGCATGCCTGGGGCGCGGTGGGCCATCTCAACGCCGTGGCCAACACGCCCGAGCTGCGCGAGGCCTACAACGCCATGCTGCCGGCGGTGACCGAGTTCTATACCAGCCTGGGCGCCGACGAAAAGCTCTTTGCCAAGTACAAGGCCATCCACGCCAATGCGGCCGGCTTGAACCCGGCGCGCCAGCGCGCGCTGACGCTGTGGATACGCGACTTCGTGCTGTCCGGCGCCGAGCTGCAGGGCGAGGCCAAGGCGCGCTTTGCCGCCATCCAGGAGCGCAGCGCCGAGCTGGGCCAGCAGTTCTCCGAGCATGTGATGGACGCCACCGATGGCTTCGCCTATTACGCCACGGCCGATGAGCTGGAGGGCGTGCCGGCCGATGTGGTGGCGAACGCGCGCGCCGCGGCCGAAGCCGAGGGCAAGGACGGCCACAAGATCACCCTGCACTTCCCCTGCTATCTGCCGGTGATGCAGTACTGCAGCAACCGGGCGCTGCGCGAGACCGTCTACCGCGCCTATGTCACGCGTGCCAGCGAACTCGGCGCCAAGCCCGAGCTGGACAACAGCGCGCTGATGCGGGAGCTGCTGGCGCTGCGCCAGGAAGAGGCGCAGCTGCTGGGCTACGCGAGCTTTGCCGATGCCTCGCTGGTGGCCAAGATGGCCGACTCGCCCGCCCAGGTGCTGGAGTTTTTGCGCGAGCTGGCCGCCAAGGCCAGGCCGTTTGCGCAGCAGGACCTGGCCGAGCTGCGCCAGTTCGCCATCGACCAGGGATGCACCGACATGCAGGCCTGGGACCATGCCTATTACGGCGAGAAGCTGAAGGAGGCGCGCTACGCCTTCAGCGACCAGGAGGTGCGCCAATACCTCACCGCCCCGCGCGTGCTGCAGGGCCTGTTCGACATCATCGAGCGCGTCTTCAATGTGCGCATCGTCGAGGACAGCGCCGAGGTCTGGCACGAGAGCGTCAAGTTCTACCGCCTGGAACGCGCGCAGCAGACCATCGGCCAGTTCTACCTGGACCTGTACGCGCGCCCGGGCAAGCGCCCCGGCGCCTGGATGGACGAGGTGCGCAGCCGCTGGGCCCGCCCAGATCGGGAGGGTCCAGGCCGGCAACAACTGCCGGTGGCCCAGCTGGTGTGCAACTTCGCATCACCGTCTGGCGACAAACCTGCACTGCTCACGCATGACGATGTGACGACGCTGTTCCACGAGTTCGGCCACGGCCTGCACCACCTGCTCACCCAGGTGAACGAGCTGGGCGTGTCGGGCATCTCGGGCGTGGAATGGGATGCGGTGGAGCTGCCCAGCCAGTTCATGGAGAACTTCTGCTGGGAATGGGAGGTGCTGCAGCAGCTCTCCGCCCATGTGGACAGCGGCGCGCCGCTGCCGCGCGCCCTGTTCGACAAGATGACGGCGGCCAAGAACTTCCAGTCCGGCCTGCAGACCCTGCGCCAGATCGAGTTCTCGCTGTTCGACATGCGCCTGCACGCCGAGCCGGGAAGCGAAGGCCAGATCCAGCTGCTGCTGGACGAGGTGCGCGCCGAGGTGGCGGTGAACCCGCCGCCGGCCTTCAACCGCTTCCAGCACAGCTTCTCGCACATCTTCGCGGGCGGCTACTCGGCGGGTTATTACAGCTACAAATGGGCCGAGGTGCTGAGCGCCGACGCCTGGAGCGCCTTCGAGGTGGAGGGCGTGTTCAACGCCGCCACCGGCGAGCGCTACCTGAAGAACGTGCTGGAGATGGGTGGCGCGCGCAGCGCGATGGAAAACTTCAAGGCCTTCCGCGGCCGCGAGCCGCAGATCGACGCCCTGCTGCGCCACCAGGGCATGGCTTAAGGCTTCTTGTCAAAGTCGCCGGCGGTGCTGATCACGAAGCCCTCGGGCTTCACCAGCCGGCGCCAGGCGGCGTTCACCTGCGCCAGCGTCGCCGCCTGCAGGCGCGCCTCCTCCTCCTGCTCGGCCAGCCAGCTGCGGCCATCCTCGCCCAGCGCGTTCAGCTGGGCGGCCAGCTGGCCCTCGTTGGCGCGCGCCTGCAGCGCGGCCTGCAGCAGCGCCGTCTTGGCGCGTGCCAGCTCGGCGGCGCTGACGCCATCGCGCGTCATGCGCGCCAGCTCCTCGTGCACCAGCGCCAGCACGCGCTCGCGGTTCTGCGGCGCGAAACTGCCGCTGATCACCAGCCCGCCCTCCTGGCCCCAGTAGCTGCTTTCCAGCGCGGCGCCCACGCCATAGCTGAGCCCCTCCTTCTGGCGCACCCGCTCCGACAAGCGACTCTCGATGCCGCCGCCACCGAAGATGTGCACGGCCAGCAGCATGGGCAGGTAGTCGGCATCCTTCTGGTTCAGCGCGAAGCGCTGGTCCATGCGCAGGCTGGCATTCGCCTTGTCGCGCACGCTCACGTCGAAACGCGCCGCAGGAATCGCCACATGGCTGGAGAAATGGCGCACGAAGCGCGGCGCCTGCGGCTTCTTCCAGCCGCCGAAAAGACGCTCCAGCGCCTCGTCCAGGCCCGCGGGCAGCGCGCCCACCACCGCCACCTGGGCCTCGTTGGCCGACCAGAACTCGGTGTGGAAGGCGCGCACCTCGTCCAGCGTGATGGCCTGCAGGCGCGCGAGCCGGTCATCCACGCTGGGCAGGTAGTCGGCGTCGCCGAAGCCCACGCCGCGCGCCTGGTTGTAGTGCAGCCTGGTGGCCTCCTGGCGCTTGGTTTCCAGCTCCTCGCGCGAGCCGCGCAGCGCGGCCAGGCCGGCCTGCCGGATGCGCTCGAAGGCATCCGCGGGCAGGGCCGGATGCTGCAGCACATCAGCGGCCAGCTGCAGCGCCTCCAACAAGGTGTCGCGCTCGGCGCTCAGGTAGAGCGTGGCGCCCTGCGCGCCGCCGACCACGCGCAGGCCCGCCTTCAGGCGCACCAACTCGTCGCGCAGCTTCTGCTTGTCCAGCGTCGCGCTGCCCTCGGTGAGCAGGTCGTCCACCAGATCGCCGCCGCGCAGCGGCTTCATGGCCTGGCGCTCGCCCCAGCGCAGCTGCAGCTGCAGCAGCACGGTATTGCCGCGCGTGCGCTTGTTGAGAACCTGCAGCCGCATGCCGCTGGGCAGCTGGCGGCGCTCGGTGCGTGCCTCCAGCAGCGCCGGCGTGGGGTCGAATCGCTCGCCCTCCTCGAGCTTGGGCGGGCCCTGCAGATGCGCCAGGCGCTCGTCCAGCGCCGGTGCGGCGGGGATCTCGACGCGCTCGACCTGCTTGGCCGGCAGATAGCGCCCCAGCGTGCGGTTGGCCGGGCGCAGATAGGCGCGACGCACCCGCTCCACATCGTCCAGCGTGACGCGCGGCAGGTCCTCCATGAGCTGGAACAGCAGGCGCCAGTCGCCCGCGCCGAGCAGGGACGAGATCTGCTGGATCAGGGCCTCGGGCCGCTTCATCTGCTCGCGGTAGGAGAGCAGCGCCAGCTCGCGCACGCGCTGCAGCTCCGCCTCGTCGAAGGGCTTGCCGGCACGCCCCTCCAACAGCTCCAGCAGGCGCTGCTCCACCTTGGCCGCATCGGCATCCGGCGCCAGCGCCACGAAGGCACGCACCGCGCCGGGCCCCTGCCCGCCCATGCCGCCCAGGCCGGCGGCCAGCGCCAGCTTGCTTTCCACCAGCTCCTTGTAGAGCAGGCCGCTGGGTTGCAGCGACATCAGCATGCCCAGCACCATCAGCGGCGCCGAATCCGCATGCGCCGCGGCCGGCACGTGGTACTGCACCATCAGCATCGGCTGCCCGCCCACGCGGCGCACCACCACGCTGCGCTCGCCATCCTGGGCCGGCTCCACCGTGTAGGGCTCACGCAGCGGCGCGGCCGGGCGCGGCAAGGGCCCGTAGATGCCGGCGATGCGCTGCAGCACCGCCTCCGGCTCGAAGCGCCCGGCCACCAGCAGGGTGGCGTTGTCGGGCCGGTAATAGCGCCGGTAGAAGGCCTGCAGGTTCTCGATCGGCACGTTCTCGATGTCGCTCTTCGGGCCGATGGTCGAGTGGCCATAGGCATGCCAGTCATAGGCCACCGCCTGCACGCGCTGGAACAGCACCTGGTTGGGGTTGTTCTCGCCGCGCTCGAACTCGTTGCGCACCACGCTCATCTCCTTGTCGAGATCGGCCTTGGCGATGAAGGCGTTGAGCATGCGGTCGGCCTCCAACCGCAGCATGAAGTCCAGCGTCGGCTCGCTGGCATTGAAGGACGCGAAGTAGTTGGTGCGGTCGGTGGTGGTGCTGCCGTTGAAGCGCACGCCGCGCGCGGCCAGCTCGCCGGCGATGTCCTGGTGCGCGGGCGTGCCCTTGAACACCATGTGCTCGAGCAGATGCGCCATGCCGTACTCGCCCTGCGATTCATGCCGGCTGCCGACCCGGTAGGTGATGTTGACGGTGGTGGTGCTCTGCGCCTCGTCGGGGAAGAGCAGGATCTGCAGTCCGTTGGGCAGGCGGTATTCCGAAATGCCGCCGAGCTCGCGCACGAACTCGGCGCGTGGTGATGGCAGCGGCGTGGCACTGCGCTTGGCGGGCTGTTTGGCCGTGCTGACGGCTGGCACCGCCGGCTTGGCAGCGGCCCAGGCAGGCGGAACGGGCGCCAGCAAGGCAAGGGCCAGACCGGCGGCCACCCAGGCCGCCGGCCCTGCGAACTTCAATGTCATTGGAAACAATCCTTGTTAATCAGAAACCACCCAGGCGCTGCTGGATCTGCTGCACGCGCTCGGCCGACCAGGCCGCGGCCTCGCTGCACTGGCCCTGGGCATCGCAGCGCGTGCCGTTGCGCGCCGCCTGCAACAGCACCGGCCTGGGCTTGCGCGGCTTGCCGAGCGCCGGCGCCTTGCTGCTGTAGGGGGCGCTGGCGCCGTCATCAATGGCAGGTTCTGGCTCGGCCGCCAGCGGCTCCACCGCCACCGCGCCGCTGCTCACATGCACGGCGGTGGCCAGGTCCCCGGCCACCTCGACGCTGAATTCCGTGCCGCGCACCGCCGTCACCGCGGTGGGCGTGCGCACGCGCCAGCTGCCGCCGGCGGCCGGCTTGACCTGCTGGCCGATCAGGCCCAGCTGCAGCAGCAGGGCGGCCTCGCGCGGCTGGCCCGGCCCCTGCACGAAGCGCTCGATGCGCAGCTGGCTGCGATCCGCCAGCACCAGGGTGGAGCCATCGACGAAACGCAGCCGCACGCGCGCCTGCGGCCCGCTGCGCAGCTCGGCGCCGGGCTCCAGGCGTTCGCCGGCGCGCAGGCTGCGCGTGCCGGCCGCATCCTGCACCTGGACCTCACCCACCAGGGCCGCCACCTCGCACACCGGCTCGGCCAGGGCGGCCCCGCCCAGCAGGCTCAGGATCAACAACAAGCTGCGCATTTTTGCTCCTTGGCTGGACCGATGGCTTCAGTCTAAGCCCGCACAAGCGCGCCGCAGGCCGCAGAATCAGCTAACTGCTCGCGGAGATCCACCGATGCCCAGCTTCCGGAACGCAGCACTGTTGCTGGCCCTCCTGCCACCCGGCGGCTGGGCGCAGGAATCCGTCACCCAGGCCCTGGACGGCTGCATTGCCGAGCAGCAGCGCGCCGCCAGCGTCAAGGGGGCCGCGCTCGGCGCCCTGGGCAAGCTGGGCTCGGCCCTGCTGTCGCGCCGCCAGGAGCCACGTGAAGAACGCCGCAGCGAAGGCCGCCAGTTGACGCTCAGCGTCGGCGGCGGTGCCAGCATGGGCCTGGCCAGCGCCTGGTTCAAGGCCGCCGGCGCCTGCTACGAGCAGCATCCCGACTGGATCCCCGCCTCGCAGCTGCAGCGCGGCGCCGACTATGCGCGCGCCATCGCCGAGACCGGCTACCGGCCCGAGACGGGCCCGCTGCTGCTGCTGCGCGCGCTGGACATGCCGAGCCGCGTGCGCGCCGGCGAGAGCCTGGAAATCCGCAGCGCCTTCGTGCTGCTGACCCCGCAGGGCGACGAGGCCGAGGTGCTGATCGAACGCCGGCTGTTCGCGATCGCCGACGGCAAGGAGCAGGCGCTGGCCTTCACCGGCCATGCGCGCGAGACCCGCGTGCTGGCGCCCGGCGAAAGCCTGGACCTGGCGCGCCTGCCCATCCCCAAGGAGGTGCCGGTGGGCGTGGCCTACCGCTACGAGTTCAGCGTCGCCGCCGCCGGCCTGCCGGCGCGCACGCTGAGCGCCACGGTGCAGGTCGAATAACGATGCGGCGCCGCCAGTTCACCGGCACCACGCTAAGCCTGCTGCTGGGCGGCTGCGCCAGCCCGCAGATGCCTGGCTACCAGAGCGGCTACCAGGGCTATCAGGTGCCGGAGCCGCTCATCGAGCGCATCCGGCTCAAGCTGCGCGAGCATGGCCTGGCCGAGGCCGGCGTGGCGCGCGACAACGTCGGCCGCGTGCAGCTGCTGGGGCGCTACCGCGATGAAGACGAGGTGGAGCGCGCCTTCCTGATCGTGCAATCCATCGTCGGCCTGAAGTCCTGCTCGCCGCGCTATCCGGCCGAGGTGCAGCAGCGGCATTGGGAGCGCGCGGCCGGCGAGGCGATCGCCGAGCATGCGCGCCGGCTGGCGGCGGCGCGGCGCCAGGCCCAGCCGGCCGGCAGCCGCAAGCTGGCCCTGGTGGTGGGCATCAACGAGTTCATGGACAGCGTCCACCTGCGCCCGATCCAGGGCGAGGACGACGCGCGCCTGGTGGCCACCCAGCTGGGGCGCGCCGGCTACGAGGTCAGCGCCCTGCTGGGCGCGCAGGCCAACAAGGCCGCCATCGAGGCCGCGCTGCTGCGCATGGGCGAGCGACTCGGGCCGGCCGACAGCCTGTTCCTCTACATCTCCAGCCATGGCAACCCGCCCCTGCCCTCGCCCAAGGGGCCGGGCCAGCACCGCATGTCGATCGCCGCCTACGATTCCGGCGACGTCGGCGGCACCCCCAGCCGCGATGCCACCGAGTACCTGCTCAGGCTGCAGGCCAGCTCGGTGCACGACCGGCTGGTGCAGCAGCTGGCGCGCCAGCCCAGCCGCGTCACCCGCGTGCTGGTGGACACCTGCTACAGCGGCGACATGCTGACCGACATGGACGCCGACAGCCGCGGCCAGATGCTGCGCGCCAACGGCGGCCGCGTCGATGTGGAGAGCGTCTCGCTTGCGGCCTGGAGCGCCGATGCGCCCGCAGGCGGCTATGCCTTCATCACCGCCACCAGCGAGGGCCAGGAAAGCCTCGGGCCACCGGTGCGGCCGGGGCAATTCAGCAGCCCGCTGGATCCGCAGCGGGCGCTGCGCGGCAGCTTCTTCACCCAGGCCTTCTTCGACTACCTGGCGCATTTCCAGGGCCAGGTCCAGCCCGCCTTCGAGGCCGCCCAGCGCTTCACCGCGGCCCAGGCCCTGGCCGTCAGCGCGGGCCGGCGGCAACAGCAGCCGCGCCTGTTCAGCACCCTGGCCGCGGACGCGAACAACCTCTACCGCTGAAGCGCCGCCACCACCGCTGCCGCCACCGCCGCCTCCACCCAGCGCTCGGCCTCGGCCGCCGGCAGCGCCTTGGCAAACAGCCAGCCCTGCCCCACCTGCACGCCCAGCTGCTGCAGCAGCGCCGCCTGCGCCTCGTCTTCCACACCCTCGGCCAGGGTCTGCTTGCCCAGCGCCAGCGCCAGGCCGACGATGGTGCGCACGATCTCCTGCGCCTCGCGCCCGGCCGCGAGCCGGATCACGAAGCTGCGGTCCACCTTGAGCGTGTCGAAGGGGAAGCGGTGCAGATAGGCCAGCGATGAATAGCCGGTACCGAAGTCGTCGATCGAGAGCTTGAAGCCCAGCCCGGCCAGCTCCTGCAGCAGCTCGGCGCTGCGCTGCGGATGGGCCATCGCCATGCTCTCGGTGACCTCCAGCTTGAGCTGCCGCACCGGCACCTCGCCCAGCGCCGCCAGGGTGGCGCGCGCGTCCGCCATCAGCTCCAGATCGCGCGCCAGCTGCACGCCGGAGAGGTTCACCGCGATCTCGCCGCGGAAGCCCAGCGCATGCCAGCGGCGCAGCTGGGCGGCCGCCTCCAGCAGGGTCCAGCGGCCGATCGCGGCGATCTGGCCGCTCTCCTCGGCCACCGGGATGAAGTCGCCCGGCATCACCAGGCCCTTGCTCGGGTGGCGCCAGCGTATCAAGGCCTCGAAGCCCAGCAGGCTGCGATCGGCCAGGCGCACAAAGGGCTGGTAATGCAGCTGGAACTGGTCGCCCGCGGCCAGCGCCAGGTCGATCTGCTCGCGCATCCAGCGGCGCGACTGCTCGACCAGCTGCTCGGCCGGGTCGAAGCTATGGGCATGCCCCGGCCCGGCCGCCTTGGCATGCGCCAGCGCGCCCTCGGCGGCGGCCAGCAGCTCGTCGGCCTGCTGCGGCCCCTGGCTGGCATGGGCCCAGCCGACGCAGGCGCTCAGGCGCAAGACCTGACCCTCAGCGAGGCGCAGGCCCGGTTCCAGGCAGGCCAGCGCCTGGGCCGGCAGGCGCTCGTTGGGGCCGCAGGCCAGCGCCAGGCCGAACTCGTCGCCGCCCAGGCGCGCCAGCAGGCCCTGCTCGCCGATCAGCGCGCGCAGCCGCGCCGCCGTTTCGCGCAGCGCCGCATCGCCGGCCAGCGTGCCATGCTCCTCGTTGAAGGCGCGGAACTCATCCAGGCCCAGCAGCAGCAGGCCGATGCCGGGCTGCTGCGCCAGCAACTGCTGCAGCTGCTCGCGGAACAGCGCGCGGTTGGCCAGGCCGGTGAGGCGGTCGTGCAGCGCGTCGAAGCTGATCTGCTGCTGCAGGCGGCGCGCCTCGCTGATGTCGGTGAGCGAGCCCGCCATGCGCGCCACCCGGCCCTGCGCCTGGCCGCCCTCCCGGGTGGCGACGCCGCGCGCCAGCAGCCAGCGCTCCAGCCCGCCCTGGCTGAAGTGCAGCACATGGTGGAACTGCAGGCTGCGCCCCTGCAGATGCGCCTGCAGCTCGGCCTCGAACGCGCGCCGCCCGGCCTCGTCCAGCGGCAGGGTCCAGGCGGCCATGGCGTGGCCCGCCTGGGCCTCGTCCAGCCCCATCAGCGCCAGCCAGCGCGCCGAGTAATAGACCCGCTGACTGCGCAGATCCCAGTCCCACAGCCCGTCGTTGGCGCCCTGCGCCGCCAGCGCATAGCGCTGCTCGCTGGCCTGCAGGGCTTGCAGCGCCGCACGCTTGCGCGCCAGCTCGACGCCGGCGCGCAGGCTGATGGCGCCCAGGCAGGCCGCCCCCAGGGCCAGGGCCGGAAAGGCGAGCGAAAAGATGCGCTGCTGCTGCGCGAACTGCGCCTGCGCCAGCGCCAGCAGGGCCAGCGCCAGCAGCAGCAGGGCCGGCAGCGCGCGCCGCGGCGGCCACCAGGCCAGCAGGCCCACCGCCAGGCCCGGCAGGCACAACATCGCGGCCAGCTCGGCCGCGCCGGCCCAGCGCGGGCGCTGCAGCGCGCGGCCGCTGAGCATGTTGTCCACCACGGTGGCGAGGCGCTCCACGCCCGGCAGGCCGGCGTCGAAGGGGCTGGGGAAATGGTCGCCCGCGCCCAGCGCCGACACCCCCAGGATGGCGATGCGGCCGGCCAGGCGCGCCGGCGCCACCCGGCCGTCCATCAGCTCGATGAAGCTGATGCGCTCGAACTGGCCGGCCGGGCCGTAGTAGTTGACCCACAGGCGCGAAAGCTCGTCCAGCGGCACGCGCAGCGGCCCCGCCTCGACGGCCTCGCCAAAGCGCACCCCGGCCGCGCGCCAGTCCAGCCCGCGCGCCTGCACCGCCAGGCGCAGGGCCAGCGAGGGATAGACCTCGCCGCCCAGGCTGAGCGCCGGGAAATCCCAGCGCAGGCTGCCATCGCTGCTGCGGGGCGCGCTCACATGGCCCAGGGCCGCGGCCGCCTCGGCCAGCGCCGGCAGCGGCGCCAGCAGCTGCGCGGGCTGGTAGCCATGCCGGGCCAGGCGCTGCTCGGCCGCGGGTTCGCTGTAATGCATGAAGGCCTGGGCCAGCAGCTTGGGGCTGGGCGCCGCATCGGCGCCCTGGCCGGGCTGGTCCGGCAGGGCGAAGGGAATCAGCACCCGGCCGGCGGCGCGCATCGCCGCCGCCAGCCGCGCGTCGTCGGCCGCGTGCTCGCCCTTGGAGGCCTCCAGCAGCAGGATGTCGAGCGCGATCGCGCGCGCGCCGGCGGCATGCAGGCGCGTCACCGCCGCGGCCAGCGCGGCACGGTCGGGCAGCGCGCCGCCCAGGCGCTGCAGGCTGGCGTCATCGACGCTCACCAGCACGATGGGCTGCGCCGCGTCGGGCGCCAGCGGCCCGCGCCACAGGGTCTGCGCGTCCAGGCTCCACTGGTCCAGGCGCTCCAGCAGGGAGACCTCGGCGCGCTGGCTCCACAGCCAGATGGCGCCGGCACTGGCCAGCAGCCAGATCAGCGCAAAGCCCCCCAGCGTGCGACGCGTCATGGCTTTTCCCCTCACGTTGCAAAGCGGCCCGGCCAGTAGAACGGATGCGCCGCCGCGGCGCCAGCGCGTTGACCCTCGAAGCAACACCTGGCCCCGCCGGCACCCGTCAGCCTATAGCATGCTTGCTCAGGCAAGCTAGTACCCAGTTGACCTCAGCATGCACCAGCCCAAGCCCCCCGCCATCGACGACCCTGGCACGGCCGAGTTCTACTTCGGCCCGCACAGCGAGCGCTTCCTGCGCATCTTTCTGCGCCTGGTGCTGGCCGCGATGATCGCGCTGGGCCTGCACACGCTCTGGGTGCAGCCGGCCGGCAGCCAGTGGCGCGCCTGGGACAACCTGGCGATCGCCCTGCTGGTGGGCGTGACGCTGCGCCTGATCGCGCGGCAGCGCATGCGCGCCGCGGTGATGGCCCTGCTGTGGGGCATCTGGGCGGTGCTGATGACGGGCGCGCTGCTGCACCCGGGTCTCGGCTACAGCGGCCTCTACGCCTGCCCGCTGCTGCTGATGCTGGCCGGCTGGATGCTGGGCAAGCGCCAGGCCTGGGCCATGGCCGCGCTGAGCATCCTGGCCTTCACCATGCTGGCGGCGATGGAGCCGGCCGCCGCCAAGGCCGGGCGCGAAAGCGCCTGGATCGGCGCGGTGAGCCTGAGTGCCGTGGTGGCGCTGGGCGCGGCGATCGCCGCCGGCCTGGCCGACAGCAAGAAGCGCCAGTACCTGCAGGTGCTGGACCTGAGCCGCAATCTCGAGCAGCGCGTGGCCAAGCGCACCCAGCACCTGGAGGAGGCGTTGGACCAGCTGCGCCGCACCCAGGACGAGCTGGTGGAAGCCAAGAAGCTCAGCTCGCTGGGCTCGCTGGTGGCGGGGGTTTCGCATGAGCTGAACACGCCGATCGGCAATGCCATGATCGCGGCCTCGGCGCTGCACGACCGCCTGCAGGCCCTGGCCAAGGCCGCCGCGGGCCGCAGCATGTCGCGCAGCGCGATGAACGAGTTCATCCAGGTGGGCCAGGAGCTGAGCGAGCTGGTGCTGCATTCGACCCGGCGCGCCAGCGAGCTGATCGCCAGCTTCAAGCAGGTGGCGATCGACGGCACCAGCGAGGCGCGCCGCAGCTTCGATCTGGGCGTGGCGCTCGGCGACCTGGTGCGCGCCTTCGGGCCGATGCTGAAGACGCAGGCCTGGCGCATCGAGCTGGACGTGCCCGCCGGCCTGTTGTGCGACAGCTATCCCGGCCCGCTGGAGCAGGTCGTCACCAACCTGATCCAGAACGCCGAGCGCCATGCCTTCGCGGGCCGCGACGGCGGCCTGCTGCGCATCAGCGCCGAGGCCCAGGGCGAGCGCGTCTGCATCAGCGTCAGCGACGATGGCGCGGGCATGAGCGCCGAGACCGCCGCGCGCGTGTTCGAGCCCTTCTTCACGACCCAGTTCGGCAAGGGCGGCTCGGGCCTGGGCCTGTCGATCTGCCGCAACATCGTCACCGGCCTGCTGGGCGGCAGCCTGACGGTGAGCAGCCAGCTCGGCCAGGGCAGCCGCTTTCGCATCGAGATGCCGCGCAAGGCGCCGCTGCGCAGCTAGCTAGGGGTGGCCGGCGCGCCGCTGCAGCGCGCGTGCCGGCAACTGCGCCAGCACCAGCAGCGCGGCCATCAGCCACAGCGGCGCGGCCGCCACCGAGGCCGCCGCCAGCAGGCCGAAGCCCAGCGGCATCGCGATCGTCGCGCCATTCGTGGCCAGCATGCGCAGGCCCAGGGCCTGGCCGTGGCGCTCCGCCGGCGTGACCTGGTGCAGCATGGACAGCACCATGGGCTGCACCGAGCCCAGCGCCAGGCCCAGCACGGCCGAGCCCAGCATCAGGCCGGCGGTGCCGGGCAGCCAGGCATAGGCCGCCAGCGTCAGGCTGGCCAGCAGCATGGCGCTGCGCAGGGCCTTGAGCTCGTCGAGCCGGCCGGCCCAGCGCACGATGGCCAGGCGCACCAGCGTGGCGGCCAGAGCGAACGAGCCCAGCACCAGGCCGATGCTGGAGGCGCTGAGCTGGCGCGCATGGCCCACCACCGGCACCACGAAGCTGTGCGCGTCCCAGCTGGCCGCCAGCACGATGTTGAGCAGCAGCAGCCAGCGCAGCGGGCCGGTCTTCAGCAGCTCCCAGGCCGGGCGGCTGCGCGCCTGCGCGCTCGGCGGCGCCGGCGTATGGCGCGGCACGCGCTGCACCAGGCCCCAGGCCAACAGCGGCAGCAGCACCGCAAAGCCGAAGGCGGCGCGGTAGCCCAGATGGTCGATCAGCAGGCCGGTGCAGATGGGGGCCAGCGCATTCGAGAGCGCCGGGCCCAGCGCCACCCAGCTGAACACGCGCTTGAGCTGGCTCGGGTCCTCGGCCAGCTGGCCGGCCTCGCGCTGGATCGCCACCGCCGCCACCGCGATGGCGCCGCCGCTGGCCAGGCAGCTGAAGGCGATCGCCGGCAGGCTTTGCGAGGCCAGCGCCACCAGGGCGCCAGCGCCGGCCATCAGCGCGCCGATGCCGACCGGGCGATGCAGGCCATGCCGATCGGCCAGGCCCCCGGCCCACATCGAGAGCGGGATGGGCGCGACCGCGAACAGACTCAGGAGCAGCCCCACCATCCACTCGCCATGGCCGGCCTGCAGCACCCACAGGCTGCCCGCCACACGCGTCACCGCCATGCAGGCGTGCACGGCGATGAGGGTGGCGATCAGCCAGGGAAAGGAAGCCTGGCGCCGCGTCACTCCTCGGCGTCCTCGCCGGCATCGGGCAGCCCCAGCTGCAGCAGCTTCTGCGTGGCCTCGTCGGGCAGCGCCTCGACGCTCTTGAGCTTGCGCGTCATCTGGCGCGTGCGGGTCTCGGCCTGCTCGATGGTGTTGCTGGCCTCGTCGAGCTTCTTCTTGGTCTTGGCCAGTACATCGCCGAACTTGCCGAACTCGGTCTTGACCGCGCCCAGCACCTCCCAGACCTCGGCCGAGCGCTTCTCCAGCGCCAGCGTGCGGAAGCCCATCTGCAGGCTGGTGAGCGTCGCCAGCAAGGTGGTGGGCCCGACCAGCATGACCTTGTGCTCGCGCTGCAGCGCTTCCACCAGGCCGGGGCGGCGCAGCGCCTCGGCATAGAGGCCCTCGGTGGGCACGAACAGCATGCCGAAATCGGTGGTGTGGGGCGGCGCGATGTATTTCTCGCGGATGGTCCTGGCCTCCAGGCGCAGGCGCGTCTCGATGGCCTTGCCGGCGGCCTCGACGCCGGCGGCATCGGCGCGGTCCTGCGCCTCCAGCAGGCGCTCGTAGTCCTCGCGCGGGAATTTGGCATCGATGGGCAGCCACAGCGGTGCGCCATCGTCGCGCTGGCCCGGCAGGCGGATCGCGAACTCGACGCGCTCGCTGCTGCCCGGGATGGTGGCCACATTGGCGGCGTACTGCTCGGGCGTGAAGACCTGCTCCAAGAGGCCGGCCAGCTGCACCTCGCCGAAGATGCCGCGCGTCTTCACATTCGTCAGCACGCGGTTCAGCGAACCGACATCGCGCGCCAGGTTCTGCATCTCGCCCAGGCCCTTGTGCACCTGCTCCAGGCGCTCGGCCACCTGCTTGAAGCTCTCGCCCAGGCGCTGCTCCAGCGTGGCGTGCAGCTTCTCGTCCACGGTGGCACGCATCTGCTCGAGCTTCTTCTCGTTGTCCTGCTGGATCGCGGTGAGGCGCTGCTCGACGGCGGTTTGCACCTGCGTCAGGCGCAGCTCGTTGCTCGCGGACATGGTCTTGAGCTGCTCGCGCATCGCGTCGGTCAGGCGCAGCATCGCCTGGTCCTGCGCCTCGCGCGAGGCGAGTGCCTGCGCGGCGAGCGACTGGTTGCTGTTCTGCAGCCCCAGGTTCAGGGTCTGCTGGAACTGCGCCAGGCCCTGCAGCAGCTCCTGGCGCGTGCCGCTGGCGCTGCGGCCCAGCTCGTCGCGCAGCTCGCGCTCCAGGCGCTCGCTGTTCTGTTGCACCGCCGCCACCAGCTGGGCGACACCCTCGCCACGCCGGCCCTGCAGCACCAGCACGATCAAACAGGCCAGCAGCGCCAGGGCCACCAGCAGAAGAATTTCAACAAGCGTCATGCGGGCATTGTCTCAGCCCCGCTCACGGGCCCGGGGCGCCCACCCGTTCGAGGGGGTGGGAAAGCCCCGGGGCACAAACTTGTGGCGCCGCGCTGGCGGGCCGCTAGCCTTGCGGCACTTTATTCAAGACCTGCCGTATGAAAACGATCTACAAGCTCAGCGCCCTGGCGCTGCTGGCCCAGCTCAGCGGCCACGGCCTCGCCAGCCCGGCCGCCACCGGCCTGGACCGCCATGGTTTCGACGCCCAGGTGCGCGCGCAGGACGACCTGTATCGCGCCGTCAACGGGCAATGGATCAAGGCCACCGCCATCCCCGGCGACCGCGCGGTGATCGGCACCTTCACCGACCTGAGCGACCGCGCCGATGCGCGCCTGCGCAGCATCGTCGAGGGCCTGGCCGCCAAACCGCAGCGGCCCGGCAGCAAGGAGGCCCAGATCGGCGCCTTCTACAGCGCCTACCTGGACCTGGACGCGATCGAGCGCGCCGGCCTCGCGCCCATGCAGCCCCTGCTGGCCGAGATCGACGCGATCGACAGCCGCGCCGCGCTGGCGCAATGGCAGGGCCGCATGCAGGGCCGCGTGCTCACGCCGCTGCAGCTGGACGTGCTGCCCGACTTCAAGCAGCCCGGCGTCAACCGCGCCCTGCTGCGCCAGAGCGGCCTGGGCCTGCCCAGCCGCGACTATTACCTGAAGGCCGACGATGCCCGCATGGCCCGGGCGCGCGCCGCCTACATCGCCTATCTGACCCTGCTGGCCGGCCAGCTCGGCGAGCCGGCGCCGGCCGAGGCCGCGCAGCGCGTGATGGCGCTTGAACAGCGCATCGCCGCCCTGCACTGGGACGAGGTGGAGAGCCGCGACTCGGTGAAGATCTACAACCCCCACACGCCCGCCCAGCTGCAGGCGCTGGTGCCCGCCTATGACTGGCAGGGCCTGCTGGCCGCGGCGCAGATGCGCCAGGTGGACAAGCTGGTGGTCTGGCAGCCCAGCGCCGCTGTCGGCATCGCCAAGCTGCTGGCCGAGGAACCGCTGGCCGACTGGAAGCTCTACCAGAAGCTGCACAGCCTGGACGCCCGTGCCGCGGTGCTGCCCAAGACCATCCGCGAGGCGCGCTTTGCCTTCCGCGGCACCGCGCTGACGGGGGCCAGCGAGGAGCGGCCGCGCTGGCAGCAGGGCATCAACGCCGTCAATGAGGCCCTGGGCGAGGCGCTGGGCCAGCTCTATGTGGCCAGGCATTTTCCGGCCGCCCACAAGGCCCGCATGCAGGCCCTGGTGGCCAACCTGATGGCGGCCTTTGGCGAATCCATCGACACCCTGGACTGGATGAGCGCCGAGACCAAGGCGCAGGCCAAGATCAAGCTCTCCAAGTACAGCGTCAAGATCGGCTATCCCGATGCCTGGCGCGACTACGGCGCGCTGCAGGTGCGCGCCGGCGACGCCCTGGGCAACCGCGAGCGCGCCGCGGCCTTTGAGTGGGCGCGCATCGCCGCCAAGCTGGGCCGGCCGGTGGACCGCGGCGAATGGGGCATGTTCCCGCAGCAGGTGAATGCCTACTACGAGCCCACCACCAACGAGATCGTGTTCCCGGCCGCGATCCTGCAGCCGCCCTTCTTCGACATGAAGGCCGACGACGCCGTCAACTACGGCGCCATCGGCGCCATCATCGGCCATGAGATCAGCCATGGCTTCGACGACGACGGCAGCCAGTTCGACGGCGACGGCATGCTGCGCAACTGGTGGACCGAGACCGACCGCAAGGCCTTCGAGGCGGTGGGCGCCAAGCTGGTGAAGCAATACGCCGGCTACGAGGCCATCCCCGGCAAGCAGGTGAACGGCCAGCTCACGCTGGGCGAAAACATCGCCGACCTCTCCGGCCTGCAGGTGGCCTACAAGGCCTACCAGCGTTCGCTGAAGGGCCGGCCCGCGCCGGTGCTGGGCGGGCTGAGCGGCGAGCAGCGTTTCTTCATGGGCTGGTCGCAGGGCTGGCGCGAGAAGATGCGCGAGGAGCGCAGCCTGCAGCTGTTGACCGCCGACCCGCATGCCCCGGCCGAGTTCCGCGCCAATGGCGCGCCGGTGAACATCGACGCCTTCCACCAGGCCTTCGGTACCAAGCCGGGCGACAAGCTCTACAAACCGAGCGCCGAGCGCATCCGCATCTGGTGAGGCCTGGCCTCAGGCGGCGCCTGCCGGCGGCTTGAGACCGCGCCGCCACAGCGCGGCCTGGTTGGCAAAGCTCTCGGCCGAGAGCGGCCGCGCGAACAGAAAGCCCTGGAAGGCCGTGCAGCCCATGGCGCGCAGGCAGTCCAGCTGCGCCTGGGTCTCCACCCCCTCGGCCACCACGTCCAGGCCCAGGTCATGGCCCAGCCGCACGATGGTGGCGGCGATATGGCAGGCATCGGCGTCGTCGGGCAGGTCGCGCACAAAGCTCTGGTCCACCTTGAGCTGGTGCAGCGGCAGGCGCTTGAGCAGGCTCAGCGAGGAGAAGCCGGTGCCGAAATCGTCAAGCGCCAGGCGTATGCCCTGTGCGCGCATGGCCTGCATCTTGGCCAGCAGGTCGTCGAAGTCCTGGGCATAGGCGGATTCGGTGAGCTCGAACTTGATCAGGCCGGCCTCGCGCAGTGCAAGCGGCACGGTCTCGATCAGGCGCTCGGTGGCGGCATCCGACTGCAACTGCACCGAGCTGACATTGATGGCCATGGGCAGGCCGGCCAGCGCCCCGCCCTGCTGCCACTGCAGCAGCAGGCTGCACACCTGCTCCAAGAGACGCTGGCCGGCCGGTTTGATCAGGCCGGTGGCCTCGGCCATGGGGATGAACTCGCCCGGCGGCACCAGGCCGCGCAGCGGATGGCGCCAGCGCATCAGCACCTCGGCCCCCATCAAGCGCCCCTCGGCATCGCACTGGGCCTGAAAGAAGGGTTCGATCTCGCCGGCGGCAATGCCGCGCGCGAAGTCCAGCTCCAGCTCGGTGGCCTGGCGCGCATCGCGCAGCATGGTCACGACGCAGAGATAGAGCATCACGACGGTGAGCAGGGCCACCGCCCAAACCGCCTGCTGGCGCACCGACGCCGGCATCGGCGGCGCGTCGACAAAACGCAGCTCGGCCGACTGCAACAGCACGAACGCGCCCAGCAGCAGGGCGCTGACCAGCAGACGCAGCCAGCCCTCGCCGTACTGCAGAAAGTAGAACACGCAGACGAACAGGGGCAGCAGATAGAGATGGGTGCTGCGCGGCGCGCCCGCGCTGGGCAGGTCCAGCAGCAGGCACATGCCCAGCACCGCCAGCAGGCAGCCGAGGCTGAACAGCAGCACGGCGACGCGGTGCAGATGCAGGCGCAGCAAACCCAGCGTGAGGGCGCCGGCCAGCACCGCGCTGCCCGGCAGCAGGGCCGCCAGGGGCCGGCCCGTCAGGATGAAATAACTCGCCCAGGGGATGGAGCCCAGCACCGCCACCCAGGCCATCACCGTGAGCAGGCGTGCGCGGCGCAGCGCAAATGCCTGCGGCAGGCTGCCCTCGCCCTCATTGAAACGGCGCAGCGCGCCCAACCAGACCTCGCGCCCTGGCATCGTCAATGGCCTCCCCATGAGCCCTGTATGTCGGGCCAGTGGAAGGGGTGGCGCGGCGCTTGTCAAGCGCCCGTTTTCAGGGGCGCGGCCCGAGCGGCAGCTTGAGGGCCGTGGGCGGCACGCCCCCGCCGAAGAACGCGATCAGGTTGTCCACCGCCAGATTGCACATGGCGCGGCGCGTCGGCACCGAGGCGCTGGCAATATGCGGCGTTAGCACCACATTGGCGCACTGCAGCAGGGCCGGGTGCACCGTGGGTTCGCCCTCGAACACATCCAGGCCGGCCGCCGCGATGCGGCCCGCTGCCAGCGCCTCGGCCAGCGCCGCATCGTCGACCACGCCGCCGCGCGCGATATTGGTGAGCGTGGCGGTCGGCTTCATCAGCGCCAGCTCGCGCGCCGCCACCATATGGTGCGAGGCGGGCGTGTAGGGCAGCACAATAACCAGGTGGTCGGCCTGGCGCAGCAGCTCGTCCTTCTCGACCCAGCGCGCCGCAAGGGGCGCCTCTTGCTCGGCCGGCAGGCGGCTGCGGTTGTGATAGATCACCGGCATGCCGAAGCCCAGCGCGCCGCGTCTGGCGATCGCCTGGCCGATACGGCCCATGCCCAGGATGCCCAAGGTGGCGCCATGCACGTCGGAGCCGGCAAACAGGTCCACGCGCCACTGCTTCCAGTCGCCGCGGCGCAGGTAATGCTCGCTCTCGCTGATGCGGCGCGCCGCCGCCATCATGAGGGCGAAGCCGAAATCGGCGGTGGTCTCGGTGAGCACGTCGGGTGCATTGCTGACCAGCACGCCGCGCGCGCTGCAGGCATCCAGGTCCACATTGTTGTAGCCCACCGTCATCAGGCAGACCGCACGCAGGCCCGGGCAGGCATCCAGCAGGGTCGCGTCGATGCCTTCGGTGCCCGAGGCGAACAGGCCCTGCTTGCCCTGCAGGCGCCGTATCAGTTCGGCCTGCGGCAGCGGTTCGTTGGCATCGTGCAGATCGACCTCGCAATGCGCGCGCAGGCGCTCGACGATGTCGGGGAAGATGCGGCGGGCCACCAGGACCTGGGGTTTGTTTGTTGCCATCTCAGCGGAACCAGATGAGGGTCATCACGACGAACAGCGGCAGCAGCACCGCGGCGGCCCAGGCCATGTAGCCGAAGAAGCTGGGCATGCGGATGCCGCGCTCCTCGGCAATCGCCTTGACCATGAAGTTGGGAGCATTGCCGATGTAGCTGTTGGCGCCCATGAACACCGAGCCGGCCGACACCGCCGCCAGGGTGCTGGCCAGCGGGCCCATCAGCACCTGGGGGTCGCCGCCGGCGAGGTTGAAGAACACCAGATAGGTCGGCGCGTTGTCGAGGAAGGACGAGAGCGCACCGCTGAACCAGAAATAGGCCCAGGGCAACGGCTCGCCATGCGCGCCGGTGACGGCACGCGCGATCGGCGCAAACGCCCCCTGCTCGCCCGCCTTCAACATGGCCAGCACCGGGATCATGGTGAGGAAGATGCCGGCAAACAGCTTGGCCACCTCCTGCATGGGCCCCCAGCTGAACTGGTTGCGCTGCCGCAGGCCGCGCGGCGTGATCGCCAGCGACCAGGCCGTCACGCCCAGCAGGCCGAGGTCGCGCACCAAGCCTGGCAGACCCATCTCGACGCCCAGCAGTTGGACGCTGACGCCGGGCGTCCAGATGCCGCTCAGCAGCACCAGGCCCACCACCGCCGCCAGCGGCAGCAGGTTCCAGGCGCCCAGCAGGCCCAGGCGGTCGTCGTCGGGGGTCGGGTCTTGCCTCGTCACCCCTTCCTTGCGGTACCAATAGCTGTCGATGGCATAGAAGATCGCCAGCAGGGCCCCCACCAGGAACAGGGTCTGCGGCGCGATCGCCTTCAAGGTCCAGAAGAAGTCCACGCCCTGCAGAAAGCCCAGGAACAGCGGCGGATCTCCCAGCGGCGTGAGCGAACCACCGGCGTTCGAGACAATGAAGATGAAGAACACCAGCACATGGGCGGCGTGGCGGCGGTTGTCGTTGGCGCGTATCAGCGGCCGCACCATCAGCATCGAGGCGCCGGTGGTGCCCATCACGCTGGCCAGCAGCGCGCCGACCGTCATCAGTCCTGCGTTCAGGCCCGGGCTGCCATGCAGATTGCCGCGCACATAGATGCCGCCCGCGGTGCTGAACAGCGCGGTCAGCAGGATGATGAAGGGCAGGTATTCGGCGAGCAGGGTGTGGGCCAGCACATGGCCGGCGGCGCCCACGCCCTGGCTGGCGGCAAAGGGCAGCACGAAGGCAAGCGCCCAGCCCGCCGCGATCTTGCCGTAGTGGCGATGCCACACCAGCGGCAGCAAGAGCGGCATGAGGGCGATGGACAGCAGCATGCCTGCGAAGGGCAGCCCCCACCAGGCAGCCAGGCTGGCCAGCGTGTCGGGGGTGGCCATCAGTCGGCCAGGAAGCGGGTGAACTCGGCCACCGGCGCGCGCTCGGTCACCAGGCTGTTCTCCACCGCGGCCGGGTCGGCGTGGCCCAGGGCCATGCCGCACACCAGCATCTGCTCGGGCCTGAACTGCAGCTCATCGGCGATCAGGCGGTGGAACTGGGTAAAGGCCGCTTGCGGGCAGGTATGGAGGCCGCGTGCACGCGCGGCGATCATGATGTTCTGCAGAAACATGCCGTAGTCCAGCCAGCTGCCCTGCTGCATGACGCGGTCTATGCTGAAAATCAGGCCCACCGGCGCATCGAAGAACTGGTAGTTGCGGCCATGCTGGTCGTGCATGCGGGCCTTGTCGGTCTTGCCTATGCCCAAGAGGCCGTAGAGGTCCCAGCCCACCTTGCGGCGCCGCTCGATATAGGGTGAGGCCCATTCGCGCGGGTAGTAGGCGTATTCCTCCTGGTGGGTGGAGAGTTCGGCCGGATCGTCGAAGGCGGCCTGGATGCGTGCCGAAAAACGCTGCTTGGCGGCGCCGCTGAGCACATGCACCTGCCAGGGCTGGGTGTTGGTGCCCGAGGGTGCCCGCGCCGCGACACGCAGGATCTCCTCGATCACATCGCGCGGCACCTCGGTGGGCAGGAAGGCGCGCATCGAGTGGCGGCTGGTGATGGCGGCGTCCACCGTGGCAGTCTCGGCGGGGCTGGGTTGCTCGTACAGGTTCACAGCATCAATCCTTCCAGGGCTTGCAGATAGGGGTCGGGCAAGGCCGCGACGGGTCGGCGCGACTCGCGCTCCACATAGACATGCACGAAATGCCCGCGCGCGGCACACAAGGCCTGGCCGGGCGCGAACAGGCCGATCTCGTAGCGCACGCTGGAGCGGCCGCGCTGCGCCACGCGCAGGCCGGCCTCCACCTGCTGCGGAAAGGCCAGCGAGTCGAAGAAGTTGCAATGCGTCTCCACCACCAGGCCGATCACCTCGCCGCCATGGATGTCCAGCGCGCCCTGGGCAATCAGGTACTGGTTCACTGCGGTGTCGAACAGGCTGTAGTAGACGACGTTGTTGAGGTGGCCGTAGATGTCGTTGTCCATCCAGCGCGTGCCCAGGCTGACGAACTGGGCATAGGCGGCACGGTTATCGGGGGCGGGTCGGGCGGTGCTCATGCGGCCATTGTTCCATCGCCACCGGCCCAGCGCTGCCACGCCCGTGACGCCGCGGCCAGGGTATTCACCTGCACAGCCACGGTGCTGGCGAGGTCGTGGCCATAGCCACCGGCCATGGCCAGCGCCACCGGAATGCGGCGCTCGGCCAGGGCCTGCAGGACGAGCTCGTCGCGCGCCAGCAGGCCGGCGGTGCTGAGCTTGAGCCGGCCCAGGCGGTCGCCCTCGTGCGGGTCGGCGCCGGCCAGGTAGAAGGCCAGCCCGACGCTGCCGCAGGCCGCCCAGACGCGCGCCAGCCCGGCCTGCAGCGCCGCCAGGTACTCGGCATCGCGGCAGCCGTCCGGCAGTTCCACGTCCAGATCGCTGGGCTCCTTGCGGAAGGGAAAGTTCTTGGCGCCATGCATGGAGAAGGTGAACACCGTGGGGTCGTCGCGGAAGATCGCCGCCGTGCCATTGCCCTGGTGCACGTCCAGGTCGATCACCAGCACGCGCAGGCCCGGCACGGCCGAGCCATGGGCGCGGTGCCACTCGGTCTGCATCAGGCGCGCCGCCACCGCCACATCGTTGAAGACGCAGTAGCCGCTGCCCTTGTCGGCATGGGCGTGATGGGTGCCGCCGGCCAGATTGGCCGCCACCCCCTCGGCCAGGGCGGCGCGCGCCGCCTCGATGCTGGCGCCCACCGAATGGCGCGAGCGCGCCGCCATCGAGGGCGACCAGGGGAAGCCGATCTCGCGCTGCTCGGCCGCGCTCAAATGCCCCTGCAGAACCTTGTCCACATAGTCGGGGCTGTGCGCCAGCGCCAGCTCTCCCTCGCTGGCGGGAGCGGCGGCGCGCAGCCGTATCGCCCCGGGCGCGCGCTCGATCTGCTCGCGCAGCAGGCGGTATTTGCTCTGCGGAAAGCGGTGCCCGGGCGGCAGGGCCAGGCTGTGGGCATCGGAATGAAAGGCCAGCATGGCCGCCACCTTAGCCGCTTTGTCGCCGCTGCGTCATGTGGAGGTCACGCACATCGGCGATGCTGCGCAGCTGCTTACAAAGTATTTTGCTGCACCGCACAAAAAGTTCTTGCATTCGTCGCCGACATCCCTATACTTCGAGTCATGTTGCAGTGCACCATAAACACTGTGAACGAGGTCCACGAGGAATCCCCGCGGAAATCCGCTCAGTTTTTTAGGAGAACACCATGCTGACTGCTGAACAAATCTTTGCTGCTCACAAGGCCAATGTCGAAACCCTGTTTGGTCTGACCAACAAGGCCTTTGAAGGCGTTGAGAAGCTGGTCGAACTGAACCTGCAAGTGGCCAAGACGGCCCTGGGCGAAGTCGCCGACACCACCCAAGCCGCCCTGTCGGTGAAGGACGCGCAAGAGCTGCTGGCCCTGCAAGCCGCGCTGCTGCAACCGTCCGCCGAGAAGGCCGCTTCCTACAGCCGCCATCTGTACGACATCGCCGCTGCCACCAACGCCGAAGTGGTGAAGGTTGCCGAGGCCCAGCTGGCCGATGCCCAAGCCAAGTTCGCCGCCGTGGTGGAAACCGCGTCCAAGAACGCCCCGGCCGGCACCGAGAACGCCGTGGCCCTGGTGAAGTCGGCCGTGGCCGCTGCCAACAACGCCTTCGAGAACGTGCAAAAGGCTGCCAAGCAAGCCTCCGAAGTGGCCGAAGCCAACTTCAATGCCGTGACCAACACCGCCGTCAAGGCCAGCCAGACCGCCAGCCGCTCGTCCAAGCGCGCTGCCTAAGCTGTAACGATTGTCTCCTCGGTGCCCAAGGAGACCCCGCGCGGGTCTCGCAAGTACCGTTCAAGGCCCGATGCTCGCATCGGGCTTTTTTTCGTCCGGCCGCGCCGACGCTGCTGCTAGCATGCGCGCCAAAAGGCCAGATCGAATGACGCTCAAGTCCCTTGTCAGCGTGCCTCAGGCGCGACCCGGCCATTGCGCCAACTGCGGCAGCGCCCTGCCCGAGCCGCCCACCAAGTTCTGCGGCGCCTGCGGCCAGGAGACGCGCATCAAGCCGCCCAGCCTGCTGGAATTCCTGCAGCAGTTCGGCGGCGCCTACATCTCCACCGAGGGCGCGCTGTGGCGCACGCTGTGGCGCCTGCTGCTCTTGCCGGGCCAGCTGACGCTGGAATACTTCGCCGGCCGGCGCCGCCACTTCGTGCTGCCGATACGCCTGTACCTGACCATCAGCGTGCTGGCCCTGGTGGCAATCCGCTTCAGCGGCGTGCTCGACGTCGATGGCAAGCCCGAGAGTCTGATCAAGTTCGACTCGCCCAAGCCCACCGAGACCTTCTTCGAATGGGGCGCGCACCGCGCCGGGCTGAAGGAGGGCGAGTTCTACTGCGAGCAGATGCCGACCAAGCTGTGCGAACGCGTGCAGCGCCGCATCAAGATGGACCCCGAGGCCACCGCCGGCCTGATGCGCGAGCTGCCCGAGCGCTTTGTCGGCAACCTGGGCTCGGCCATGTTCGTGATGCTGCCCTTCTATGCCTTCTGGCTGAAGCTGGTCTACATCGACAAGCGGCGGCGCTACACCGAGCACCTGGTGTTCGCCCTGCACCTGCATGCCTTCTGGTTCGCGATGGCGCTGCTGCTGGTGAGCGGCGTCAAGCCCCTCGTGATCGGCGCGGCGGTGGCGATCAATGTCTACCCGCTGATCGCCCTGCACCGCGTCTACCGCACGCGCTGGTGGAGCACCTTCATGCGCGCGGGGCTGCTGTTCATGCTGTATGCCAACACGCTGGGCTTCGGCCTGGCGGCGGTCGGCTTGTGGGCCTTCTTCAGCTAGCGTTGCGCTCGATGCGGTCGAGCTGATCGGCCACCAGCTCGAGGCGCAGCAGGGGATTGTCCAGCGCCATCAGGCGCTGCTTGTCGGCCTGCGGCAGCGGCAGCAGCTCGCACCAGCGATTCGCCAGCCAGCCGCAGTCGTTCCAGTGGTAGGGCGGCTGCAGCGGCAGGTCCTCGCTGGCCACCGCCTGCTCGAAACGGCTCAGCAAGACTTGCAGCTGGCGGCTGACGCGCCGCAGATCCTCCGGCACCGCCACCTGCTGGTCTTCCGCCAGCAGGCGCGCCTCGCCCACCCACAGCCCATGCGGCAGCTGTTGGCGGCTGCTCAGCTCGAAGCGCTGGCCGCCGCGGCAGCGGATCTGCAGCAAGCCCGGCTGCGGGCGCTCGCAGCGCTCAATGTGCGCCAGCGTGCCGGCAGCGTGAAAGGCCTCGGCCACGAAGCCGCCGCCAGCGTCGCGCTGGCGCACCTCGCCGCCCGCCGTCAGCGCCACCACGCCAAAGGGCTCGCCGCTCTTGGCGCAGCGCTGGATCAGGTCCAGATAGCGCGGCTCGAAGATGCGCAGCTCCAGCAGGCCGCCGGGAAACAGCACCGAGTCGAGCGGAAAGAGTTCGATGTGGTGCTGCATGATGTGCCCGCCCGCGATCAGCGCGTCTTGGCGGCGATGCGCTGGCGCAGCGTGGCCAGCATCGCCATGGCCGCCTCGCGACCGGCCTGGATGCTGCGCTTGCGCGCCGTGAAGTCGGCGCTGCCCACGCCGTCCAGCCGCGGCCGCATCACCACGTCGGCCTCGCGCAGCTCGAAGTTGTTGATCGAGCGCCCCATGATGGAGAAGGTCTGCAGCAGCATGCGCATGGCGTCGCCCGGCGGCTTGGCCTCGGGCGGCTCGGAGATGTCCACCGCGATGATGAGCTCGGCCCCCATCTGGCGCGCAAAACGCACCGGCACCGGCGCCACCAGGCCGCCGTCCACATACTCGCGCGCGCCGATCTTGACCGGCTGGAACACCGCCGGCACCGAGCTGGAGGCGCGCACCGCCGCGCCGGTGTCGCCGGTCTGGAACAGGATGGGCGAGCCGTCCGACAGATCGGTGGCGACGATGCCCAGCGGCAGCGCCATCTGCTCGATCAGCTTGTTGCCGGTCTGGGCGCGCACATAGCGGGCCAGCGCCTCGCCGCGGATCAGGCCGCGGGTCGGGAAGGCCCAGTCGGTGATGGCGCCCTCGTCCATGCCCTCGGCCAGGGTGGCGAGCTCCTTGCCGTTCTTGCCCGAGGCATAGAGCGCCGCCACCAGGCTGCCGGCCGAGGTGCCGGCCACCAGATCGACCTTGACGCCCTGCTCCTCCAGCACCTGGATCACGCCGATGTGCGCGAAGCCGCGCGCCGCCCCGCCGCCCAGCGCCAGGCCGATGCGCGGCGGCTTGGGCGCGGGCTTGGGCGCCACCGGCGCGGGGATCTCGGGTTCGGGCTGGACGGCCGGCTGGCGCGGCGCGGTGGAACAGGCGCCCAGCGCCAGGCTGAGCAGCAGGAGCGCGCCCAGGCGCGACGGAAGAGACGAGAACATGACGGCATTCTAGGGACGAACCCTGGCATGCCCGGGCGAGCCGCGCCGCCACAATGGCCGCGCATTCAAGCCCCCCGCCATGAACCACTCACGCATCGTCCGATTCAGCGCCCGCCTGCTTGCCGGCCTACTGGCCCTGTTGCTCCTGGTGGGCCTGCTGCTCTGGTGCCTGCTGCGCGCCAGCCTGCCGCAGCTGGACGGCGAGATCCAGCTGCCCGGGCTGAAGGCGCCGCTGGCGATCGGCCGCGACGCGCTCGGCACGGCCGTGCTGCAGGGCAGCGACCGGCAAGACCTGGCACGCGGCCTGGGCTATGTGCATGCGCAGGAGCGCTTCTTCGAGATGGACCTGACGCGCCGCTCGGCCGCCGGCGAGCTGGCCGCCCTGTTCGGCGACAAGGCGCTGGAACGCGACCGCACGCGCCGCCTGCACCGCATGCGCGCACGCCTCGCCGAGCGCTTCGCGCAGCTGGCGCCCGCCGACCGCGCCCTGCTGAGCGCCTACGCCAGCGGCGTCAACGCCGGCCTGCAGGCCCTGCGCCTGCGGCCCTGGCAATACCTGCTGCTGCGCGCCGAGCCGGCGCCCTGGACCGAGGTGGACTCGCTGCTGGTGGTGAGCGAGATGTTCTTCATGCTGCAGGCCAGCAGCTTCGACAACGCCTTCGAGCGCAGCCTGCTGCGCGAGCGCGCCGGCGACGCCCTGTTCGACTGGCTCAACCCGCGCGGCGGCCGCTGGGATGCGGCGCTGGACGGCAGCACGCTGCCCGCACCCCGCATGCCCAGCGCCGAGCAGCTGGACCTGCGCGCCCTGCCCGCCCCCAAGCCGGCGCTGGCCGCCCGGTCCCCCGGGATCAGCGTCATCAGTGAAGAGGCGCCGGTGCTGGGCAGCAACAACTGGGCCGTGAGCGGCGGGCGCAGCAAGCATGGCGGCGCCATCCTGGCCGACGACATGCACCTGGGCCTGGGCGTGCCCAGCATCTGGTACCGCGCCCAGCTGCAGCTGGGCGAAGGTGCCCGCGCGCAGCGCGCCGCCGGCCTGACCCTGCCCGGCATGCCCAGCCTGGTGGTGGGCAGCAACGGCCAGGTGGCCTGGGGCTTCACGAATGCCTATGGCCAATGGTTCGACTGGATCAAGCTGCCCGAGACGCCCGCGCGCGAGCGCCTGCGCAGCGTGCAGGAGCGCATCGAGGTCAAGGGCGGCGCGGCCCAGGCCCTGGTGGTGCAGGAGTTCGACGGCGCGCCCGTGGCGCTGACGCGCGAGGGCCAGCGCTATGCGCTGCGCTGGATCGCCCACCAGGGCGAGGCCTACAACCTCGAGCTGGATCGCCTGGCCGCGGCGCGCGATGTCGACGAGGCCGCCGGCATCGCTCAGCGCGCCGGCATGCCGCACCAGAACATCCTCATCGCCGACAAGTCCGGCCATATCGCCTGGACGATTGCCGGGCGGCTGTGGCGCCAGGCCGGCCTGGCGCAAAGCTATGCACGCTTCCAGTCCACCGAGCCGCCCGAGCCGGCCGCGCATGGCTGGCTGGAACCGCGGGACTACCCGCTGCTGCGCGACCCCGGCGAAGGCCAGCTCTGGACCGCCAACCACCGCCAGCTGGGTGGCGCGGCGGCCGAGCAGATCGGCGATGGCGGCTTTGACCTGGGCGCGCGCGCGCAGCAGATCCGCGACCGGCTGCGCGAGACCGCCAAGCACGACGAGGCCACGCTGGCGGCGATCCATTTCGACAACGAAGCGCGCTTCGTGCAGAGCTGGGCCGCGCGCATCAGCGCCGCGGTGCAGGGCAGCAGCGCGCATGCCGAGGTGGCGCGCCAGCTGCAGCAATGGAATGGCCGTGCCGATGCCGACCAGGTGGGCTACCGGCTGGCGCGCGCGGTGCGCCTGAAGACCCTGGATGCGCTCTGGACCGCCTGGACCCTGCCCTTTCTGGGCGAGGATCAGCAGGACGAGAAGAAGCGCTTCAAATGGCGCTCGCAGTTCGAGTACAGCGCCGTGCAGGCGCTGGAAAGCCGGCCCGCCCATCTGCTGCCGCCGGGCTATTCGAGCTGGCCGGCCTTTGTGCTGGCCCAGGTGGATGCGGCGGTGCTGGAACTCACCCAGGATGGCAAGCAGCCGCTGGCCCAGGCCAGCTGGGGCCAGCACAATGCCAGCCGCATCCAGCATGTGCTGTCGCGCGCGATCCCGCCGCTGGGCCGCTGGCTCGACATGCCCAGCCTGCCCCAGGGCGGCGACTCGAATCTGCCGCATGTGGCGCAGCCGGCCTTTGGCCAGTCGCAGCGCCTGGTGGTGTCACCGGGCCGCGAGGCCCAGGCCACGCTCAGCATGCCGGGCGGCCAGAGCGGGCATCCGCTCTCGCCCTATTACGGCGCGGGCCATGCGGCCTGGGCGGCGGGCCAGGCCGCGCCGCTGCTGGCCGGACCGGCCCAGCATCATCTGAACGCCAGGCCTCAGCCCTGATCAATCGCCCAGCAAGGCCTCGCTCCAGGCATGCACCTGGAGCGTTTGCTCGCCAAGGCCGGCTATGCCCAGGCGGAGCTGGTCGCCCGGCCGCAGAAACACCGGCGTGGGCTTGACGCCCATGCCCACGCCGGGCGGCGTGCCGGTGCTGATCAGGTCGCCCGGATAGAGCGTCATGAAGCGGCTGATATAGCTGAGCAGCTGGGCCACGCCGAACACCATGGTGCGGGTGTTGCCGGTCTGCATGCGCCGGCCGTTCAGATCCAGCCAGAGGGTCAGGTCTTGCGGGTCGGCCACCTCGTCGCTCGTCACCAGCCAGGGGCCCACCGGGCCGAAGGTGTCGCAGCCCTTGCCCTTGTCCCAGGTGCCGCCGCGCTCGAGCTGGTAGGCGCGCTCGGAGAGATCGTTCACCACGCAGTAGCCGGCCACATGGTCCAGCGCCTGGGCCTCGCTGACGTAGCGGGCGCGCCTGCCGATCACCACGCCCAGCTCCACCTCCCAGTCGCTCTTGCTGGAGCCCTGCGGCAGCACCACCGCGTCGCGCGCGCCGATGGCGCAGCTGGGCGGCTTCATGAACAGGATCGGTTCCTCGGGCAGGGGCATGCCGGCCTCGGCGGCGTGGTCGGCATAGTTGAGGCCAACGCAGATGAACTTGCCCATGCCGGACCAGGGCGGCGCGATACGGCCGGGAGCGTCAAGCCGCGGCAGGCTGGCAGGGTCGAGGGCGCGCAGGCGCGTCAGCTCGGCCGGCGCCAGCGTGGCAGCGCTGATGTCGCTGAGCACGCCGCTCAGATCGCGCAGGGCGCCGTCGGCGTCGAGCATGGCGGGGCGTTCCGCCCCCTGGGGGCCTACTCGCAGCAGCTTCATGGCGTGCCTTTGATATTGAAGACCTGGCGCAGATAGGCCAGGAAGGTGGCGTCGTCGCACATGGTCTTGCCGGGGCTGTCGGACAGCTTGGCGACCGGCTGGCCATTGCATTGCGTGAGCTTCATGACGATGTTGATGGGCTCCACCCCCATGTCATTGCTGAAGTTGGTGCCGATGCCGAAGCCCAGCTGGGTGCGGTCGGCAAAGTGGCGGTACAGGGCCAGCGCGGCGGGCACGTCCAGGCCGTCGGAAAACACCAGGCGCTTGGTGTGCGGGTCGATGCGCAGCCGGGCGTAATGCGCCAGCGCCTTCTCGCCCCAGACATAGGGGTCGCCGGAGTCGTGGCGCAGGCCGTCGAAGAGCTTGGCGAAATAGAGATCGAAGTCGGCCAGGAAAGCATCCATGCCCACCACGTCGGTGAGCGCCACGCCCAGGTCGCCGCGGTACTCCTGCACCCAGTCCTCCAGCGCCGCCTTCTGATGGTCGCGCAGGCGCACGCCGGTGGCCTGGTAGCTCTGCAGATACTCATGGGCCATCGTGCCGATGGGCACCAGCTCCAGGTCGCGCGCCAGCAGCACATTGGAGGTGCCCTTGAAATACTGCGGCAGTTCCTGCTTGAGCGTGGCCACCACCTCGCGCTGCCAGGCGCCCGAAAAGCGCCGGCGCACGCCGAAATCGAACACCTCGAAGGGGTGGCGGCGCGGCGCCTCGTCGCCGAAGGCGCGCAGCAGCCCGACCTTGTGGCGCAGGCGCGCCCGGCCCTCGGCCAGCGCGGCCGCCTGGTCAAAGCGGCGCGAGTACAGCTCGTTGACGATGGCCAGCACAAAGATCTCGAAGGCCATTACATGCACTTGCGGCCCGCTGGCGATGATGGAGAGGCCTTCGCCATCGGCGCGCACGCGGATGAAGTCGCGCTGGAAGCGGAAGATGCGCAGGAAGTCGACGAAGTCCGACTTCATGAAGCGCAGCCCGCGCAGATAGGCCAGCTCATCGGCGCGAAAGCTCAGGCCGCACAGCGCATCGAGTTCGCGCTCCAGCTCGGGCAGCAGCTCGGCGAGCGGAAAGGCGGTGGGGTTGCGGCACAGGAACTGGTATTCGGCCGCCGTCTGCGGATGGCGATGCAGCATGGTCTGCCACATCGTGAATTTGTAGAGGTCGGTCTCCAGCAGGCTGGTGATGATGGGGGCGCTCACGCTCACGCTCATGCCAGTTCCGCCCGCATCTCGGCGCAGCTGGCCAGGCGCAGGCCGCGCGCGCGCATGGTGTCGAAGAAGGCCTGCTGCTGCGCCTCGAAGCCGGCCACCGGGCTCATGGCGTCGGTCAACAGCACCAGGCGCGCGAGCCTTCCCGCATGTACATGGCCAGGCAGGTGCTCGACCAGATGCTCCACCGTGGCCTTGACGCAGTGGCTGGAGGCTTCGCCGGCGATCAGCAGCAGCTCGGCGCGGTCCAGCGCCGCCAGCAGGGGCTGGTTGAGCAGGGTGTCGGCATCGGCCGCATCCGGCACTTCGGCCTGCAGGGCGCTGTAATGCTCGGTCCAGGGGTTGCTGCCCTTGAGCAGCTTGCGGCTGGGCCGGCGCTGCTGCACTTCCCAGCTATTGCAGGCGGCGCGCACGGCGGCGTGCAGGCCGTGGCCCCAGCTGCCGATCTCGCAATGTACCGGCCACACCATCAGGGTGTAGCGGCCGGCGGCCTCCAGCGCATCCAGATAGGCCTGCGCGCGCGGCAGCGCCGCGGCCTCGCGCGGCCGGAACTCGCCCGCCCGCAGCTGCGCCGCCGTGATGGCCGTGAAAGGCAAGACCTGGCCCGCGTCGGCCTGCTGCCAGAAGCCGGGGTGGGCGATATCGATGTGGTGGTGCGAATCCAGCGTCAGGGTGATGTCGTCGAGCCGCGCGCCGACGGCATCGATCAGCCCGGCCAGACGCAGCATGTCGGCATGCGCACCCGGCACCGGCAGGGCCGGCGCCAGCGGCTCGGCACGCAGGGGATCGGTGGCACACCAGGCCGGCGGCAGGTCGCAGAAATCGTTCTGCGCGTCGATGATCAGGAGCTGGGTATTCGGCATGGCCCGACTTTAGGACAGCTTGTAGGTCTGCAAATGGATGCTGGTCTCGGTGGCGCCGATGCCCTTGATGAGGCGCACCCGCTCGAGCACCTCGGCCAGTTCGCCCAGCGTCGCGGCGCGCAACTCGGCCAGCAGATCCCAGCGGCCATTGGTATCGAACAGCCCCGAGACGCCCGGTTCGCCCAGCAGGATGCTGATGACCTCGCGCGTGCGGTTGCCCTCCACCGCGATGCTCATCCAGGCGGTGATCTCGTTGGGCGTGACATCGGGCCGCAGGCGGATCGTGTAACCCACGACCACGCCCGAGTCCTCCAGCTTGGCAATGCGGTTGGTGACGGTGCCGCGCGAGACCTTGAGCTTGCTTGCCAAGGTGGCCACGCTGGCGCGTGCATCCTGGCGCAAGAGCGCCATCAATTGTTGGTCGAGGGTGTCCATGGCGTGGTTCCGGGCAGCGTTAGGCGGCGGGCGCATGCCGCCCTTTGTGAGCCAGATTTTGTCATTTTGGCAATTTCTACTAGCGAAACGGCAGATTACTCGCAATTACTAGGCAAGTCTTGCTCTTCTCGCTAGCAAGTGCTTTGACAAGAATCACCCCAACGAAACAACGGAGACTGCCTATGACCACCCTGCTGACCACCAAGGACCTTGCCAAGATCGCCCAGCAGCTCGGTCTGGCCGAGTGTCTCAAGCGCATGGCCGGCTATATCGAGGCCGACTACCTGCGCTGGAGCGAATTCGACAAGACCCCGCGCGTGGCCAGCCATTCGCAGGACGGCGTGATCGAGCTGATGCCGATCGCCGACGCCAGCCTCTACAGCTTCAAGTACGTCAACGGTCACCCCAAGAACACCCGGGAAGGCCTGCCCACCGTGATGGCCCTGGGCCTGCTGGCCGACGTCTATACCGGCCGCCCCGAACTGGTGGCGGAACTGACCCTCACCACCGCCATCCGCACCGCCGCCACCTCGGCGATGGTGGCGCGCCGGCTGGCCCGGCCCGAGAGCCGCAGCATGGCCCTGATCGGCAATGGCGCGCAAAGCGAATTCCAGGCCCTGGCCTTCCATCACCTGCTGGGCATTGACGAGATCCGCCTGTTCGACATCGACCCGGCCGCCACCGCCAAGCTGCAGCGTCACCTCGGCGCCGTGCCGGGCCTGCGCCTGATCGCCTGTGCCAGCACGGCCGAGGCGGTGCGCGGGGCCGACATCGTTACCACCGTCACCGCCGACAAGAACTACGCCACCATCCTCACGCCCGAGATGATCGAGCCCGGCATGCACATCAACGGCGTGGGCGGCGACTGCCCCGGCAAGACCGAGCTGCACCGCGGCGTGCTGGAGATGGGCAAGGTGTTCGTCGAGTACGAGCCGCAATCGCGCATCGAGGGCGATGTGCAGCAGATGGCTGCAGACTTCCCGGTTACCGAGTTCTGGCAGGTGCTGCGCGGCAGCGCCAGCGGCCGCGACCACGCGAGCCAGGTCACGGTGTTCGACTCGGTCGGCTTTGCGCTGGAGGATTTCTCGGCGCTGCGCCTGCTGCGCGATCTGGCGCGTGAGCTGGGTCTGGGCCAGGAGGCCGATCTGATCCCGCAGATGGCCGATCCCAAGGACTTGTTCGGCCAGCTCGAGCTGGGCACGGCCGCAGCCGCGCGCCACGCCGCCTGACCGCTCAGCGCGGGCCTGGCGCCGGCTCGTAGAAGCGCAGGAACATGTCGACGCTGTCGGCCAGCACCTGACGCTGCTGCGCCTTGCTGAGCGGCGGCTGGCCCATCGCCAGCTGCGGCCAGAAGGCAAAGGCCTTCAGCATGCCCTGCAACTGCTGGGCCGCATAGGGCGCATCCACCGGGCGCAGCCGGCCATCGGCCTGGGCCGCCGCGATCCAATGCGCCAGCCCGGCCTCCTTTTCGCCCAGCCGCGCCACCATGGCCTGGGCACGCTCGGGCGTGTGCAGCATCTCGGCCACCGCTACCCGCACCAAGTCCATGAAGCTGGCATCGGTCATGAGCTTGAGCTTCTCGCCCAGGATGTCCAGCAGCTGATCACGCAGCGGTTCGTCCGCCCGGTACAGCTGCGGCCGCAGGGCCTTGCTGTGCTGCCACAGCTGCAGCAGGATCTCGGCGAACAAATCCTCCTTGCTGGGGAAGTGGTTGTAGACCGTGCGCTTGGAGACTTCGGCCGCGGCGGCCACCCGGTCCATGCTGGTGCCGGCAAAGCCATGCTCGCGAAATTCGGCCAGCGCGGCCTGCACGATGGCCTCGCGTTTGCGGTCGGTCAGGCGAGGTGCGGTAGCGGCGCTCATGCGGGGGTGCGAAGTGAACTGATGCACGAAGTTTACACCGATCAGTTTACTTTTCAGAAACCCAACACTACACTGCACAGTGTACTTTTTGGGTGCATCCACGATGAGCAGCACGATCCTTCAGGGCCCCGCAACGGCGGCGCCGAGTCACCATGCCACGACGCCGCCCGGCCAGCGGCGTTTTCGCAATCAGGCGCCCCGCCACGCCCAGGGCTGGCGCAAGACGCTTGCCATCCTGTGGCGCTTTGCCTTCAACAAGCCCGCCAACACGGTACCCCGCCAGGCCATCCCGGTACAGGCGCTGAGCCGCGCGGCACTGCTGGCTGCGCCGGACACCAGCCTCTGGCGCCTCGGTCATTCGACCATGCTGCTGAAGATCGACGGCGGCTTCTGGCTCACCGACCCGGTGTTCTCGCTGCGCGCCTCGCCCTTGCAGTTCCTCGGGCCCAAGCGCTTCCACGCGCCGCCCATCAGCATCGAGGAGCTGCCGCCGATCCGCGGCGTGATCCTCTCGCACGACCACTACGATCACCTGGACAAGGCCGCGGTGCTGGCGCTGGCCGCCAAGACCGAGTGTTTCATCGCGCCGCTGGGCGTGGGCGAGATCCTGCGCGGCTGGGGCCTGCCCGCGGGCAAGTTGCAGGAGCTGGACTGGTGGCACAGCACCCGCGTCGGCGGCCTGCAGCTGCATGCCACGCCGGCGCAGCATTTCTCGGGCCGCGGCCTGCGCGACGGCAACCGCACGCTGTGGTGCTCCTGGGTGCTGGAGCATGCCGACTTCAAGCTCTTCTTCAGCGGCGACAGCGGCTACTTCCCCGGCTTCAAGGCGATCGGCGAGCGCCATGGCCCCTTCGATCTGAGCCTGGTCGAGACCGGCGCCTACAACGAGGACTGGCCCGACATCCACATGCACCCGGAGCAAAGCCTGCAGGCCCATATCGACCTCGGCGCGCGCGTCATGATGCCCATGCACAACGGCACCTTCGATCTCTCCCTGCATGCCTGGGACGAACCCTTCGAGCGCATCAGCGCGCTCGCGCTGGCGCAAGACCTGACCCTGACGACGCCGCAGATGGGCGAGAGGGTCGATATCAAGGCGCCGCCGGCGGTGCAGGCCTGGTGGCGCAGCTAGACGAATGAGAAGCCGGGCGCGTAGCGGTGCCAGCCGTCGAAGTCCGGCTTGCCGAGCGGCACGCCCTGCGCGCGCAGCAGCGCATAGGCCATGCACAGGTGGAAGAAGAAGTTGGGCATGGCGTAGCTGAGCACGAACTCGCGCGCCGGCATGCTCAGGGCAGCCTCGCCGGCCTGCGTCTGCACGGGGTCCTCTTCGCCGAGCACGAGGTCGTCGGGGCCCAGGGTGCCCAGCAGCGCCTGCGCCTGCGCAACACGGCGGCGCAGGGCCGCGAAATCCTGCGCGTCGCCCTCGCCCAGCGCCGGCAGGGCCCGGCCGATCAGCGGCGCCACGCAGCGCAGCGCAAAGCCGGCCGCAATCTGCACCTGCTGGCCCAGATCGAACATGCCGGGGGTCAGGCCTTGCCTGAGCAGGGTCGCATCGTCCAGCTGTCGCGCGCGCGCACAGGCCTCGGCCCGGTCCAGCATCAGCAGCAACTGCCCCAGGTAACGCGTCAGCACGGGCACCGAGGCCTCGAACAGCAGGGTTGAGCTCATCGCGTCAGTGTCTCAGCTTTGCCCCTGACTCGATGGACGCGCCGCGCCTTCACAGCCCCTGGCGGGCCTCCCATAATGGCCCGGCAACCAGGGAGTCCAGGCCATGAAGTCAAACTGCGTGAAGTCCGCGGCTCTGCTGGCCATGCTGGGCATGCTGGCGATGGGCAGGGCGCAGGCCCAGGGCCTGCCCGGCAATGCGCTGGAGCGGCGCTGCTGGCTTGGCTACACGGCCGAGCGCAGTGCCATCGACATGCGCGAGCCCACCGCGGTGCGCTTCGTCAACCTGCGCAACGGCTATGCGCTGCGCTCGCCCTTCATGATCGAGTTCGGCGTGCGCGGCATGGGGGTGGTGCCCGCCGGCAACCCAACCGAGCGCGCCGGCCATCACCATCTGCTGATCGACACGCCGCTGCCGCGCAACCACCAGGAGAAGATCCCCTTCTCCGACAAGCACAAGCATTTCGGCAAGGGCCAGACCGGCACGGTGCTGGACCTGCCGCCCGGCGCCCACACCTTGCGGCTGCTGTTTGCCGACCACGACCACCGGCCCTATTTCGTCTACAGCCCCGAGATCACCGTGCATGTGCTGGGCACGCGCACGGCCGCGCCGATCGCCATCGACCCGGCGCAGTTCGAGAACACCTGCAGCGCCTGGTACCAGGACCAGGTCAGCGCGCCGCGCGGCGGCGCCAAGGAGGTCTATGCCAAGAACCTGCGCGACGGCGAAGCCGTGAGCAGCCCCTTCGTGCTGAGCCTGGGGGCGATCGGCATGGGCATTGCACCCGCCGGCCGCAAGCTGCCCGACACCGGCCACTTCGCGGTGACGGTGCTGCGTGCGGGCGGCACGGCACAGCGCGTGGTGCTGGCCGACGGCCGCACCGAAACCACCCTTGACCTCGCCAGGGGCGACTACGAACTCGAGATCGCCCTGCTGGACGCCGACAACAAGGTCGCGCTCAAGTCAGCGCCGCTGCGCTTGAGCGTGACGCGGCAAGACCGCTGAGCGACCCGGCCGTTCAGGCGCCGCGCAGCTGCGCGCTCAACGCCCGGCCTTCGCTGCGCTTGGCCTTGGTGGCCGCCTTGCGATAGAGCTCCTCGGCCTCCTGGCGCAGGGCAATCGCCTTCTCCAGGGCTTCTTGGTAGCGCTCGATCGTGTAGGTCGACTCCGCGGCGATGTAGACGCTGCGTCGGCGCGGCGCCTCACCGAAACGCGGCAGCAGCACGGTGAAGCTGCAGTCGCGCCGATTCGGCCGACGCTCGCGCACGATGGGGCCCGAAATACCGACCGGCAGTTCGCTGCTCTTGCTGCGGCTGGGCTCGGGTTTGAGGCGGGTGGGCGCAGGCAGCTTGCTCATGCGCTTGGCCAGCTCCTTGGTGGCCTGGGCCAAGGCCTCGGCGGCACTGGCGCCATAGCGGCCATCGGAATACAGCTTGGTGCCGCCGTAGCGCAATTGCCAGCCATGGGTGGCGCGGTGGTCGATGCGTTGAATGCACTGCGGCACCTGGAAACGCTCGCCGTTATAGATCACGACATCTCTGGTTTTCATGAGCATCCTCGTTACTTCTTTGGATGACTCCCCTGCCTGATAGTGTACGCGCAGCGATCGCCAAATAACGCCACCATTGCAGGGTACAGCGGCGCACAGACAACAGACCCGAGGAGGCTGTCGGGCTTTGGGATGGGCTCGCGTTGGGACGCCTTGGGGACGCAGGCAAGGCGCAAAGCGCAGCCGGATTGGACATCCGGCGAGCCTTTGCAACGCCGCATGCGCCCCCAAAGCGCCCCAACCCTCCGGGCCAAAGCGATTTGCCCGCCCATCCGTCGTTGCCGGCGCCTGGTGGGGGCCGATCCCACGGCGGCACCGCCGCCTAGGCTGGCCGGGCAACTCGCTTTGGCGCGAGCCCATCCCAAAGCCCGACAGCCTCCTAGGCGTGGGCGCCGCGGTAGCGACGCCCGGAGGGTCGCTGCGCGCTTTCATCGAGCTGCTGCAGGATGCCGCAGGCCTGGCTGCTGCGCTGCACATCGGCGCAGCGCGCGCGCAAGGATTTCAGTTCGCGCTCGAGTTCGCGCAGCTCGCGCAGGCGCTCGGCCACATGCCGCACATGCGCGTCCAGCAACTCGTTCACCGCCTGGCAGTCCTGCTCGGGCGCATCCTTGACGCGCAGCAGCGTACGCACCTCGTCGAGCGACATGTCGAGATTGCGGCACTGGCGAATGAAGGCCAGGCGCTGCACATCGGCCGTGCCATAGAGGCGGTAGTTGCCCTCGCTGCGCGGTGCGGCCGCCAGCAGACCTTCGCGCTCGTAGAAGCGTATCGTGTCCACGGGCGTCAGCGCGGCGCGCGCCAGCGCGCCGATCTTCATCGGTTTGGGATCGCCGTGCATCGCACCTCGCGTCGCGCCCGAGCTGTCACTTCCGGCTCACTTCTTTTTCTTGCTGCGGTCCGCCACCACGGTGGTGATGCTGGGCATCACCGCGCCGGGCGAGACGGGCTTGGCGGGCGCACTGTCCTTCTTGGGCTTCTTGGCTTCCTTGTTGCTCTTTTGCTGACCTTTGGCCATGGGACCTCCTGTGTGTGGGTATGCACAATGTAGCCCATGGAATACGCCCCGCTCATCAAGGAAATCGGCCGCGGTACGCGTGGCGCCCGCGACCTCGACGCCGAGCAGGCCGAGGTCTTGTTCGGCCGGATACTGGACGGCCGGGTGCCCGAGCTGGAACTCGGCGCCATCCTCATGAGCCTGCGCATCAAGGGCGAAAGCGCCGACGAGCTGCGCGGCTTCGAGCGCGCCATGCAGGCGCGCACCGCCCATCTGGAGGTGCCGGCCGGCCCACGCTGCGCGGTGCTGCCCACCTTCAACGGCGCGCGCAAGCAGGCCAATCTGTTTCCCCTGGTAGCGCTGCTGCTGGCGCGCGCGGGCGTGCCGGTGCTGATCCATGGCCGGCATGACTTCGACAGCCGCGAGAGCCCGTTCGAGCTGCTGGCGGCACTCGGGCTGACGCTGGCGCGGGATGTCCGCGAGGCGAGCGCCCAGTTGCGCGAACGCCGCATCGCCTGCCTGCCGCTGCAGGCCCTCAACCCTGGCCTGGACGCGCTGATGGCGCTGCGCCCGCGCCTGGGCGTGCGCAACAGCGGCCACAGCGTGGCCAAGCTGCTGGACCCGGCGCCCGGCCGCTCGGTGCGGGTGGTGGCCGTGACCCACCCCGAGGTGCTGGACGCGATGGGCCAGGCCCTCGGGCCGCTCACCGCGCCGGCCGGCCGCGCCCTCCTGATGCGTGCCAGCGAGGGCGAGCCCTATGCCCATCTGCGCCGGCGTGCCCAGCTCTATGGCTATTTCGAGGGCGAGCGCCGGGATCTGCACCCGGCCGACAGCACCGACATCGACTGGCCGCTCTCCGAGGCCTGCAGCGCCGCGGCCAACGCCCAGCTGATCCGAGCGATGCTGGCCGGCGAGCAGCCGGTGCCGCCGCGCATCAGCGAGCAGGTGCAAGCCCTGCTGCGCCTATCGCAATAGGCTGCATATGCTTATTCAAGAATAAGCAATCTACCAATTTGTAGTTCGCATATATAAACAGCCTCACTACAGTCCGGCACCTAGGGTTGCCACCAGGCTAGCCCTCTAAGGAGCGGCTTTGGACTGGACAGCAATTGCAAGCGGATTTGGCGTCGGCGCCATCGTCGGTATCACCGGCGTGGGCGGCGGCTCGCTGATGACGCCCCTGCTGCTCTCGGTCTTCAAGCTGAGCCCGGCACTGGCGATCGGCACCGATCTCTGGTTCGCGGCCCTCACCAAGGTGTCCGGCTCGGTCGCCCATGCCCGCCATGGCCATGTGAAGTGGCGCATCACCGGCCTGCTGCTGGCCGGCAGCATCCCGGCCTCCGTCCTCACGGTGGCGCTGATGCATTTAACCGGCATCACCAAGGGCTGGGCCAGCACCCTGACCTTCTCGCTGGGGATTGCGCTCTTCCTGACCGCCCTGGTGGTGGCCTTCAAGAAATCCTGGCAGGCCGTGGGCCTGCGCCTGGAGCACCACATCCCCGACAGCCGCAAGCCGGCCCTGACGGTGGCCTCGGGCGTCTTGCTGGGGGTGCTGGTCTCGCTCTCCTCGATCGGTGCCGGCGCCATCGGTGCGACCCTGATTCTCTTGATCTACCCGCGCCTGGAAGCCCGCTACATCGTCGGCAGCGACATCGCCCATGCCGTGCCCCTGACCCTGGTGGCCGGCATCGGCCACGCCATGCTGGGCAATGTCGACTGGATCCTGCTCGTTTCCCTGGTGATCGGCTCGGTGCCCGGCATCTGGCTGGGCGCCCAACTCACCCGCCGCCTGCCTGACGGCGTGATCCGCGGCCTGCTGTGCGCATCGCTCCTGATGGCCGGCTGGAAAGTGATCCACTGAATTCCTAAGTTCAAGCCATGTACGCCTACACCGATTTCGACCGCCAGTTCGTGCGCGCCCGCGCCGCCCAGTTCCGCGACCAGCTCGAGCGCAACCTCGCCGGCACCCTGGGCGACGACGAGTTCCGCCCGCTGCGCCTGCAGAACGGCTGGTATGTGCAGCGCCACGCCCCCATGCTGCGCGTGGCCGTGCCCTATGGCGTGCTGAGCAGCACCCAGCTGCGCCAGCTGGCCCGCATCGCACGCGACTACGACCGCGGCTACGGCCACTTCACGACGCGCCAGAACCTGCAATACAACTGGATCCCCCTGCCCAAGGCCGCCGATGTGATGGACCTGCTGGCCGACGTGGACATGCACGGCATCCAGACCAGCGGCAACTGCATCCGCAACATCACCAGCGACGGTCTGGCCGGCGTGGCCCCCGATGAGCTGATCGACCCGCGCCCCTATGCCGAGGTGCTGCGCCAGTGGAGCACCCTGCACCCCGAGTTCGCCTTCCTGCCGCGCAAGTTCAAGATCGCGATCTCCGGCGCCGCCGAGGACCGCGCCGCCATCGCCTGGCACGACATCGGCCTGCAGCTGCTGAGGAACGAGGCCGGCGAGATCGGCTTCAAGGTGCTGGTGGGTGGCGGCATGGGCCGCACCCCCATCATCGGCCAGGTCATCAGCGAGTTCCTGCCCTGGCAGCAGATCCTCGTCTACATCGAGGCGATCGTGCGCGTCTACAACCGCTACGGCCGCCGCGACAACGCCTACAAGGCCCGCATCAAGATCCTCGTGAAGGCCGAGGGCCAGGCCTTCTTCGACGACGTGAATGCCGAGTTCGCCAAGATCCTGCAGGACGACCCGGCCGGCCATGAGCACCTGATCCCGCAGGCCGAGCTGGACCGCGTGGCGGCCAGCTTCATCGTGCCGGCCGCCGTGCAGGCCGTGCCCGGCGTGGACATCTTCGCGGGCGTGCAGGCCGGTGCTCAAGGTGTGGCATACCGGCGCTGGCTGGAGCGCAATGTGCATGGCCATCGTCTGAGCGGCTACCGTGCCGTGACGCTCTCGCTCAAGCATGTGGGCATCGCCCCCGGCGACGCCACCGAGCAGCAGATGGACGCCGCCGCCGCCATCGCCGACCAGTTCAGCCAGGGCGAGCTGCGCGTCACGCACGACCAGAACCTGCTGCTGCCCTGGGTACGCGAAAGCGATCTGCCGGCGGTGTTCGAGGCCGCCAAGGCGAACGGCTTTGCCACCCCCAATATCGGCCTGCTGACCGACATGATCGCCTGCCCCGGCGGCGACTTCTGCGCGCTGGCGAATGCCCGCTCGATCCCGGTGGCCGAGGACATCACCCAGCGCTTCCAGGATCTGGACGAGCTCTACGATATCGGCGACATCGACCTGCACATCAGCGGCTGCATCAACAGCTGCGGCCACCACCACAGCGGCCATATCGGCATCCTCGGCGTCGACAAGGACGGCAAGGAGTGGTACCAGGTCTCGCTGGGCGGCTCCGACGGCTCCTCCCTCTCCGGCGCTGCCGTGCCCGGCAAGGTGATCGGCCCCTCCTTCGCCGCCGACGAGGTGGGCGACGTGATCGAAGCCATCGTGCAGACCTACCGCAGCCAGCGCAACAGCGGCGAGCGCTTCATCGACACCGTCAAGCGCGTGGGCCCGCTGCCCTTCAAGGATGCCGCCAACGCCGTGCGCTCCTCCACCGCTGCGCCCGCTGCTGCCGATGCCGCCGCCTGATCAAGAGAAGTCCACCATGAAATTCATCGACACCCACCACGACCAATGGCATCGCTGCGCCGGCGAGGATGGCCCGGTCTCGCACCCCGCCGCCGCCGACCACCTGCTGCTGAGCCTGGAGCAATGGCATGCGGTGCGCGACACCTGGCCCGCCAACCTGGCCGTGGGCGTGCAATTGCCCAACGACGTTGATGTCGAAGACCTGGCCGCCGACCTGCCGCGTCTGGCCCTGGTGGCGCTGAACTTCCCCAAGTGGGTGGATGGCCGCGCCTACACCCAGGCGCGCCTGCTGCGCGTGCGCCTGCGCTTTGCCGGCGAGATCCGCGCCGTAGGCGAGGTGCTGGTGGACATGGTGCCGCTGCTGGCCCGCACCGGCTTCGATGCCGCCCAGCTGCGCCCCGATCAAAGCACTGAGATCGCCCAGCAGCAGCTGGCCTTCTTCCCACGCCATTACCAGGGCGATGTGAACGAGCCCAAGCCCGTGTTTGCCGACAAGGTGGCGTCATGACGGGCGAAGTCAGCAGCCTGCCAGGCGTGTCGGCCTTGCCGGTGGCAGCGTCGTCGTCGGCCATCGGCCTCTATGCGCGCAAGACCGCGGGCTTTGACGAGCGCCTGGCCCATACCAAGCAGCTGCTGCAGCAGGCCTGGGGCCAGCATGGCGCCCGCCTCTTGCAATCCACCAGCCTGGGCGCCGAGGACATGGTGATAACCGCCCTGATCGCCGAGCTGCAACTGCCCATCGCCGTGGCCACGCTGGACACCGGCCGCCTGCACCCCGAGACCCTCGCGCTGTTGCCGCAGATCGAGGCGCGCTACGGCATCAAGGCCGAGGTGTACGCACCCGTGGCCGATGCGGTGGTGCATTTTGTGCGCGCCCGCGGCCTCGACGCGATGTACGAAAGCCTGGCGCTGCGCAAGGAATGCTGCGGCATCCGCAAGCTGGAGCCGCTCTCGCGCATGCTGAACGGCCGCAGCGCCTGGATCACCGGCCTGCGCCGCGAGCAATCGGCCAATCGCGCCGAGGTGCCCGACACCGAGCTGGACGCGCAAGGCCGCGTCAAGGTCAATGCCCTGGCGGACTGGAGCTGGGCCGATGTCTGGTACTTCATCTCCACGTTCGAGGTGCCTTACAACGTGCTGCACGACCAGTTCATGCCCAGCATCGGCTGTGCGCCCTGCACCCGTGCCATCGCGGTGGGCGAGGACTTCCGCGCCGGCCGCTGGTGGTGGGAAGACGAGAACGCCAAGGAATGCGGCCTGCACAAGGCGCATTCAAATGAGGAATTGAAGGAATCGGGAGCCACGGCATGAACGCCCCTGTGAATCTGAACAAACTGCTGCCCACGGTGGACCAGCGCCACCTGGACCATCTGGAAGAAGAAGCCATCTTCATCCTGCGCGAAGTGGCCGCGGCCTTCGAGCGCCCGGCCCTGCTGTTCTCGGGCGGCAAGGATTCCTGCGTGGTGCTGCGCCTGGCCGAGAAGGCCTTCAAGCAGCGCGTGGCCGGCAACGAGTTCAAGGGCAAGCTGCCCTTCCCGCTGGTGCATGTGGACACCGGCCACAACTTCCCCGAGGTGATTGCCTTCCGTGACCAGCGCGCCGCCGAGATGGGCGAGCGCCTGATCGTGGCGCATATGGACGACTCGATCAAACGCGGCACTGTGCGCCTCGCCCATCCGCTGGAGTCGCGCAACGGCCACCAGACGGTGACGCTCTTGGAAGCCATCGAGGAACACCGCTTCGACGTGCTGATCGGCGGCGCCCGCCGCGACGAGGAAAAGGCGCGCGCCAAGGAGCGCATCTTCAGCCACCGCGACAGCTTCGGCCAATGGCAGCCCAAGGAGCAGCGCCCCGAGTTGTGGAACCTGTTCAACACCCGCATCCGCCCGGGCGAGCATTTCCGTGCCTTCCCGATCAGCAACTGGACCGAACTGGACGTGTGGCTCTACCTGGCCCGCGAGAACATTCCGCTGCCCAGCCTCTACTACGCGCATGAGCGTTCCATCATCCGCCGCAAGGGCCTCTTGGTGCCGCTCACCGAGGTGACCCCGCTTGAGCCCGGCGAGCAGGTGGAGAGCGCCACCGTGCGCTTTCGCACCGTGGGCGACATGACCTGCACCTGCCCGGTGGAGAGCGACGCCGCCAACGCCAGCGACATCGTCGCCGAGACCCTCACCGTGACGGTGAGCGAGCGCGGCGCCACCCGCATGGACGACCGAACATCCGACGCTTCGATGGAGCGCCGCAAGAAAGAGGGCTATTTCTGATGAGCGCCGCACTGAACTCCGTCGTCCACGAACAAGACGTGGACACCCAGCACCGCGCGCTGCGCTTCCTCACCGCCGGCAGCGTCGACGACGGCAAGAGCACCCTGATCGGCCGCCTGCTGTTCGACAGCCGCGCCATCCTGGCCGACCAGCTCGATACGCTGGAGAAGCGCGCCGCCGGTGCGCCCATCGACCTCTCCCTACTGACCGACGGCCTGGAGGCCGAGCGCGAGCAGGGCATCACCATCGACGTGGCCTACCGCTACTTCGCCACCAAGACGCGCAAGTTCATCATTGCGGATGCGCCCGGCCATGAGCAGTACACGCGCAATATGGTCACCGCCGCCGCCGGCAGCGATGCCGCCGTGGTGCTGGTGGACATCACCAAGCTCAAGCTCGACGACGCCGAAGTGACGCTGCTGCCGCAGACGCGCCGCCACAGCCTGCTGGCCCATCTGCTGCGCGTGCCCAGCATCGTGTTCGCGATCAACAAGATCGATGCGCTGGACGCACCCGCTGAGGGTTATGCCAAGGTCAGCGCGGCGCTGCGCAAGTTCGCGCAGGCGGCCGGTATCGAAGTGACGGCCATCGTGCCCGTCTCGGCCCTGCGTGGCGACAACGTGACCCAGCCGCTGGACGCCGACTGGTACGACGGCCCCTCGCTGCTGCAGGTGCTGGAAGGCCTGCCCACGGTGCAGGAGAAGGTCGAGGGCCAGCTCTTGATCCCGGTGCAATACGTCGCCACCAATGGCGAGGGCACCGGCCACCAACCGCGCACCCTGTGGGGTCGCATCGCCCACGGCCAGGTGCAGGCGGGCGACGAAGTGCAGATCCTGCCCAGCGGCCAGACCGCAAAAGTGGCCGAGGTGCGCAAGGCCGGCGAGACGGTGGCGCATGGCGTGGCGGGCGAATCTGCCGGCCTGCTGCTGGACCGCCAGCTGGACGTGAGCCGCGGCGACTGGATCGTCACCCCCGGCAGCAGCACGCCCCGGCAGAGCTTCGAGGCCACGTTGGCCTGGCTGGACACCGAACCCGCCGTGGTGGGCCGCAAGTACTGGGTGCGCCATGGCAACCGCTGGGTACAGGCGCGCATCAGCGCGATCGAGCACCGGCTGGACGTCAACAGCCTGGCCGAGGCCGAGGCGCATGAACTGGCCGTCAACGAGATCGGCCATGTGCGCATCGAGCTGCAGGCCGCGCTGCCGGTGGAGCCCTACACGGCCAACCGCGTCGGCGGCGCGCTGATCGTGGTGGACCCCAGCAGCAACCGCACCAGCGGTGCGCTGCTGGTCAGGTAAGCAAGAAGCCATGGGCAAGGTCATCTTCGTCAGCGCCGGCCCCGGGGCCGCCGACCTCATCACCCTGCGCGGCGCGCGTGCGCTGCAGCAGGCCGACGTGGTGCTGTTCGACGCCCTCACCGACCCGGCCTTGCGCGAGTTCGCCCCCCAGGCCCTGTGGCTAGACGTGGGCAAGCGCGGCTTCTGCGACTCCACCGCCCAGACCGCCATCAACGCGGCGCTGGTGAAGCAGGCGCAGGAACACGCCCTGGTGGTACGCCTCAAGGGCGGCGATGCCAGCATCTTCGGCCGGCTGGAAGAAGAGCTGCTGGCGCTGGCCGAAGCGGGCATCGCCAGCGAGGTGGTGCCCGGCGTGACCGCGGCGATTGCCGCCGCCGCCCAGCTGCAGCGCCCGCTGACGCGCCGCGGCCTGGGCCGCAGCGTCAGCCTGACCACCGCGATGACCAAGGATGGCGACCTGCAGGCGCTCAAGAGCGCCGACACCGAGGTCTTCTACATGGCCGGCCGCCAGCTGGCCGCGCTGGGCCGCAAGCTGCTGGAAGCCGGCTGGCCGGCCGACACGCCGGTGGCGGTGGTGTCGCGCGCCGGCTGCGCCGATGCGCTGGCCAGCGACACCCAAGTGTCCGGCCTTGCCGCCGCGGCCATGCTGCACCGCGGCCGGCCCACCGTGGTGACGGTGGGCGCGGGCGCCAAGGCCCTGCCCCAGGCCGCTCCCAAGGAACAAAAGCCCTCGCTTGCGCGCCGTCAACGCCAGCACCAGAGCTTGAACGATTAAAATCCGCGCTTTGCCGTCAATGGGGAGTTCCATTGACGTCCCAGGGCCCTTAAAATATCAGAGCTGCTCCATGACCCACGTCGTCCTCGAATCGTGCATCCGCTGCAAGTACACCGACTGCGTCGATGTCTGCCCGGTCGACTGCTTCCGCGAAGGCCCCAACTTCCTCACCATCGACCCCGATGAGTGCATCGACTGCGCGGTGTGCATCCCCGAGTGCCCGGTGAACGCCATCGTGCCCGAGGAAGATGTGCCGGGCAACCAGCAGCACATGATCAAGATCAATGCCGATCTGGCCAAGAAATGGCCCAGCATCACCAAGCGCAAGGGCTCGCTGCCCGACGCCGACGAGTGGAAAGACCGGACCGACAAGCTGTCCGAGCTGATTCGCTGAACGACTTTCGTCCCCTGCCCCTTTGTCTGGGGCCCTGACCTCCATGGAAAACCAAGTGACACACGCTGCCTCCAATGCCGGCCACGCCGGCGTGATCGAAACCGATGCCGTCATCGTTGGCGCGGGCCCCGTCGGCCTGTTCCAGGTGTTCGAACTCGGCCTGCTGGAGATCAAGGCCCACATCATCGACTCGCTCGCCTACCCGGGCGGCCAGTGCATCGAGCTCTACCCCGACAAGCCCATCTACGACATCCCGGCCGTGCCCGTGTGCACCGGCAAGGAGCTGACCGACAACCTGATGAAGCAGATCGAGCCCTTTGGCGCGACCTTCCATCTGGGCCAGGAAGTCACCACCGTCGAGAAGCAGGACGACGGCCGTTTCTTCGTCGCCACCTCCAAGGGCACGCAGTTCCTCACCAAGACCATCTTCATCGCCGGCGGCGTGGGCTCGTTCCAGCCGCGCACCCTGAAGGTGGAAGGCCTGGACAAGTACGAAGGCAGCCAGGTGCACTACCGCGTGCGCAACCCGGCGCAGTTCGCCGGCAAGAACATCATCGTGATCGGTGGTGGCGACTCGGCACTCGACTGGGCGCTGAACTTCTGCGCCGGCAATGAGGACGGCAGCGCCAACAAGGCCGAGAGCGTGATCCTGGTGCACCGCCGCGACGGCTTCCGTGCCGCGCCGGCCAGCGTGGCCAAGATGAAGGAGCTGTGCGACAACTACGAGATGCAGTTCATCGTCGGCCAGGTCACCGACATCGACGAGGGCGACGAGGTGCTGAAGGGCGTGAAGGTCACCGGCGGTGACGGCGTCACCCGCGTCGTGCCCTGCGACCAGGTGCTGGTGTTCTTCGGCCTCAGCCCCAAGCTGGGCCCGATCGCCGAATGGGGCCTGGCGTTGGAGCGCAAGCAGATCGTCGTCGACACCGAGAAGTTCGAAACCAGCACCCCGGGCATCTTTGCCGTGGGCGACGTGAACACCTATCCGGGCAAGAAGAAGCTGATCCTCTCGGGCTTCCACGAGGCCGCGCTGGCCGCCTTTGCCGCCGCGCCCTACATCTTCCCCGAGAAGCGCATCCACCTGCAGTACACCACCACCAGCCCCAAGCTGCACAAGGTGCTGGGCGTGGAAACGCCGGTGTTCGACTGAGCACCGGCTGTTGCGCCAACACAAGGCCCGCTCAAGCAGCGGGCTTTTTGTTTTCACGGGCCGATAGAATGCGGCTCTTCGCTAGGGGTGCTGGCTCATCAGATGAGCCGGCTGAGATAACACCCTTTGAACCTGACTGAGGTAATCCTCGCGCAGGGAAGCAAGTCAGCAAGAGGGCCTCGCAGCCCCGTCTGTTTTGCCGCCCTGCCATCGAATGAGTAGGACGATGGCACATTCATTTCATTTCTCCCGTATCGCAATCGCCAGCGCCGCCGCGCTGAGCTGTGGGCTGAGCCTGGCCCAATCCTCCACCAGCCTGCCCACCGTCACCGTGAGCGGTCGCAACGCCGACGCGCCGGTTGGCATCGGCGGCTTTGGCGAGACGCCGGTGGCGCGCCTGCCGCTGCAGGCCAGCCTCATCAATGCCGAGCGCCTGGCCGACGCCGGCCTCAGCAGCCTGGCCGGCATCACCAGCCTGGACGCCAGCATCGGCGACGCCTACAACGCGGCCGGCTATGTGTCCTACCTGAAGATTCGCGGCTTCGACCTGGACAACCGCTTCAACTACCGCCGTGACGGCCTGCCCATCAACGCCGAGACCGCGCTGGCGCTCGGCAACAAGGCCGGCATCGAGGTGCTGAAGGGCACCAGCGGCATCCAGTCGGGCACCAGCTCGCCCGGCGGCCTGGTGAACCTGCTGGTGAAGCGCCCCACCGCGAACCTGCTCAACGTCAGCCTCGGCTTCAGCGAGCGAGGCACGACCGAGGCAGCACTGGACTGGAGCCAGCGCTTCGGCAGCGGCGAGGCCTTTGGCCTGCGCGTGAATGCCAGCGCGGCCGAGCTGCGCCCCGAGCTCTACAGCGCCCATGGCCAGCGCCGCCTGCTGGCGGTGGCCGGCGACTGGCGCCTCGGCGCCGACAGCCTGCTGGAAGCCGAATTCGAGCTCAACCGCCAGTCGCAGCCCAGCCAGCCCGGCTTCAGCCTGCTGGGCAACCGTCTGCCCGATGCCAAGACCATCGACCCGCGCACCAACCTCAACAACCTGCCCTGGACGCTGCCGGTGGTATTCGACAACAGCCATGCCTCGCTGCGCTGGCAGCAACGCCTGAACGCCGACTGGCGTGCGCAAGCGCATTGGGGCGCCCAGCGGCTCAAGAGCGACGACCGCCTCGCCTACGCCTATGGCTGCTCGAACGAGAACAACTACGACCGCTATTGCAGCAACGGCGACTTCGACCGCTACGACTTCCGCAGCGAGGGCGAGCGCCGCAACAGCGATGCCCTGGACCTCTCGCTGGCCGGCAAGTTCAGCACCGCCGGCCTGCGGCACGAGCTCAGCACGGGCCTGCTGTTCAGCCGCTATGAGGCACGCTTCAATCGCCAGGCCTACAACTGGTCGGGCGTGGGCAATATCTACCAGGACGTGGTCACGCCGGCCGACCCCAGCCTGACCGACGAGAACACCAACCGCGACGAGCGCAGCACCGAGCTCTATCTGCGCGATGCCGTGCAGCTGGGCGCCGATTGGCAGGCCTGGGCCGGCCTGCGCCATACCCGGCTGCACCGTGAATCGGTGCGCACCGATGGGTCGCGCGCCACCGACTACAAGCAGTCCTTCACCACACCCTGGCTGGGCCTGAGCTACACCCTGGCCGCCGAGCTGATGGCCTATGGCAGCTGGGGCGAAGGCATCGAGTCCGAAGTGGTGCCCAATCGCAGCCGCTATGCCAATGCCGGCCAGGCCCTGCCGGCGCTGCGCAGCCGCCAGTTCGAGCTGGGCCTGAAGGCCGGCTCCAGCACGGTGGACTGGTCGCTCGCCTGGTTCGACATCCGCAAGCCCGAATGGCGCGACATCGGCAGCTGCGACGACACCGCCACCTGCACCCGCCAGGCGGACGGCAGATCCCACCATCGCGGCGTCGAAGCCCAGGCCGACATCAAATGGGCCGGCGGCGGCCTGCTTGCCAGCGCCATGAAGCTCAAGGCGCGCACCGAGGGCAGCTCGATAGCCGGCCTGGATGCGCTCAAGCGCCCCAACGTGGCCGAGACCTCGATCAAGCTCAATGCCCGCCAGCGCCTTGCCGCACTGCCCGGCCTGCAACTGAACGCCGGCCTCGTCTACGAGGGCCCGCGCGCGGCCCTGCCGGACAACAGCATCAGCATTCCCGGCTGGCTGCGCCTGGATGCCGGCCTGCGCTACGAGCAGGCCCTCGGCCAGCGCCAGCTGCTGACCTGGCGCCTGGGCGTGGACAACCTCACCGACAAGCGCGCCTGGCGCGAATCGCCCTACCAGTACGAGCACAGCTACCTCTACCCGCTGGCGCCGCGCACCTGGCGCGCAAGTTTGGAATACAGCTTGTAAGGTTCCAAAAATTCAGTCTATAATGCGAGGCTCTGTTCCTCGATAGCTCAGTTGGTAGAGCGCCGGACTGTTAATCCGTAGGTCCCTGGTTCGAGCCCAGGTCGAGGAGCCACAGAATTTGGAAGCCGCTTCGGTATCCGTAGCGGCTTTCCTTTGAAGTCTTAGTACCGATCAATTCCTCGATAGCTCAGTCGGTAGAGCGCCGGACTGTTAATCCGTAGGTCCCTGGTTCGAGCCCAGGTCGAGGAGCCAGATAGAAAAGCCCCGCAGGTGAAAGCTTGCGGGGCTTTTTCTTTGACCGTGCTCGGACTGGCCAAAGCAACCAATCTCACCAGACCGCCCAGTCACTCACCGAGAATCGCCTGAAATATCAAGGGCCGACTTCGCCGCATACCATCAAGCACATTGCCCTGTCCGCGCGTCGCCTCGCGTAATTCCTTGCGTGCAAGCCGCTTCAATGCCTCGCCCTCTTGCCCTGTGGCGACTTCTGCTCCGAAGCGCCACAGGTTGACGCAGGCGAAGATGATCTGACGAAGCTCCGTCAGATGCTTGGCTTCTCGCAACGTCGACTGATAGAACTCCGGCCGTGCAAGCGGAAAGCGCTCGAAGCTCAATACCGCATTGAACTCTGCGCGCCGCTCGGGATGGTCCAACCACAAGTTGCTGACGAACAGTTGGTCCCAGACACTGTCCTTGCCAACCATGAAGTCATCGCGAATCTGCAGACCCAAGCGATAGGCTTCAAAGGCCCTGACCACCGCATTGCCGTCCCCACAATCGTGCAACGAGGCCTGTATCAGTCCAAGGTTGAAGGCATAGTTTTCTGCTGCTTCATGATCCGACAGGCTGATGGCCCAATACAGTGCGGAGCTGCCGCTCTTCCATGCCTCTCGAAGCTGGCTGTGCGCCGACTCGACACCCCCCCGCTCCAAGTCGGACAGCGCCGCGCGGCGAGCTACAAGTGCCTCGAGGTTGGCCGATTCACCCAGCACACGAGGATCTGGATATGTCAGCAGTTCCGCTGGAACCTCCCCCGGATCACGCGCACCGAAGCCTAGCGGGTCGCTGTCATAGACAATGCGACGCTGCAATTGGCGGCCAAGCGCATACTGACTGGGGTCCGGAAACCCGCGCCGACGAGCACGCCTAGCCACAAGGGCAGCCAACTCCGCTGCCTCGCCGTAGCGCCCACATCGCTTCAGCACGCGCGCCAGCCGCAGTTCCAGCACCCCGCAAATTTCATGTGTCAAGCAACCAAGCTGAAGCGCCGACCGCAGCATCCGCTCGGCGTCGCGGAGACGGCCTTCCGCGCTCAAGCGGTCCGCAGCCATCGCCAAGGCCGCGACACGCAACGCATCGCTGTCCGACTCGCTGATCATCGCCAGACCTGCTTGGGTCTCGGCATGGCAGGGTGCCACGATGGCGGCCTTCGCCAACAAGGCACCGCCACCATCATCCGCTAACGAGGATACATCGTCGCACTGACCAAGCGCCCACTGCTCGCCTGATTGTGGTGACCAGCGCCAGGGCCCTATCGTCTGGTGGCGCGGCGCGCACAAGACTCGAGACCTGAACGCGCCTTCGCCCAGCAGCGCATCCGTCAATATCGCCAGTTGCGCGAACAAGCGCCGAATCCCTGTCCGATCAAGCGGCGTACGCTGCCCGGCCGAACGCAGTGCCGCCTGCAGTTGCGCGGCAGTGATGGCGTCCGGCGCCGCACGCACAAGCTCACTCAACGCCAGGCACTCATAACGGCCGCGGCCATAGACCCATCCGCCGGCCGCCCTGGCGCGGTTCCTCCCCGGATCTAAAACGACCTGAATCATCTGCTCTCCCTGCAAGCATCGCGACAGCAAGCCACTCTGCCCGCCATCCGCTCGCGCGACACAAATGACACTATATGGTTCGCGAAAGCCGTGCAATGCTGGAAAGACCGTAACGGATCTAACACTCAGAAAGGTTGGACACATGCCCTGGTCAATTCGCCCGCTGCGTGCGCTCGCCGGCATGTTTCGCACTGCGCAGGCGAACGCCGCTGTCATTCAGAGCGTCTGCAGGCATTTGAGTAGCGTCACTTGGGGCACTAAGCTCGAGGTCACCCAAGTGCGATGTGCAAGAGCAAGTGCACAGGCGTGCAGATCGGGCACATCCTGTCCGACCTCCCGGCCTTGCCCGGAGAGATGACTGCAGCAGCGGCACGAGCAACGTTCCATGCCACCCGCGGCAAGGCGTCTGTCAACAGACCGCATGCTGGATGGACGACCGACCGTGATTTGACCAATCAGCCAAGGGGCCCAGCACGCTCGTACTGGACTTGTCGGCGCGGCAATGGCGCGGTACCAAGCAAGACCATTGACCGCGCCTGCCCACCTGCAGCGATGGCCTGCGATTCCTTCGAGACGCGCCTACATAGCCTAAGCTCTTTCAAACCAGAACAGGAGTTCGGTCCAATGTGCCGCGCAAGATTCATGATGCTGGGCCTAGCGCTGCTCCAGGCACTGGCTGCACACTGCCAACCAATGCCGCAGTCGACAGAAGCAGCAACTGCGCTGTCGAACATGCGGCTCCTGGTCGGACCGGTTGCAACAGCGTTGCGCTACGAAGAAGACGATGCCGCGGGCCTGGTCACCCAAGGCCCCCTCGATTCGGAGCGCGGAACCATCCACGGGACGCAAGTGCGGCTGCGCTGGACGCGCCTGGCGCGCAAGGACGAGGCTGTTCCCTCCGTGCTGTTTGAACTGGGCCTGCGGCGCGAAAAGGGCAATTCCGCCTACCAGGGGTACTTGCAAGCCGGCGCCTCGTTGCAGCCCTACCGGGCTCGGTCCAGCGAACGCTTCGCGGGCGTTGACGTACGCCTTGGCGTCCCTCTCGCCGCTGATGGTCCTGTGAAACTGGTCCCGTATGCCAGGTATGGCAGTGAGCAATGGGAGCGCGGCCTGACCCAATACAGCGAGCATTTTCACTGGCGCAGCAGCGCGATTGGCGCGCTGATCCAAGCGCATCTGACGCCGCGATTGCAGGTGGAATTCGACTTGGCGCTGGGCCGGATTGCCGATGCCGGCATAGAGGTGCCCAGTCTGAACTTTGCAAGCCATTTGCCGGGCCGCCGCCAGCGTCAGGTCGGCGCATCCTTGCTCCAGGCATTAGGCGCAGGGATCCTGGTCCAGTGCAGCGCGCTGCGCGAAACGCACGCCGCGGGCCAGTCATCCGCCGACTCGGCGGGGATTGTTGAACCGCCGAGCAGAACCCGGCGTACCCGACTGTCTATCGCCTTCGGATACGAATACTAAGAAGGGAGAAAGCATGATGTCTGAGAACCGTCAGCTTGCGCACGCACTTGCAGCATTCGTTTTGGCCGCACTGGCCGCTTGCGGCGGCTCTGGAAGCAGTGGTGCAGATACTGGTGGCGATGCCGGCAACAGCCCTACGCCAGTTCCCCCCGTGCTGGTTGAGGCGCCTGCCCCGCTAACGGCCAAGCTGGTGGAGCTCTCCTCCAGCGAGGCCGGTGTTGCCACGGCCAGTTGGCTGCCAGCCTCGGAGGACGCCGCCACTATGGCGGCGGCGGTATATGAGCTGCATGCCAATCCACAGCAGAACGACTTTGTCCCATCCAGCCAGACCCTGAAGTTCCGCGGAAGCAGCTTGTCAGCCAAGATCACGGGTTTGACCGCTGGTATTTCACATGGCTTCAAGTTGGTCGCCGAAGCCAATGGCAGGCGGGTCGTCGGTGACCTAATGAGCGTTCGCGTCTCCGACACAGCGCCAAATTCGGTCATCGCACCGGTGACGACACTGAGCGCCAATCAGATCCGTTCCGTGGATGCTGCGGGCACCAGCGTAACGCTAGAAGCCGGTGTTGCCGTGCCGGCACCGGGCAGCTACCTGGCATCAGACCGCAATGAGGGCTTCCTGCTGCGCGTGATGAGCGCACAGAAAATTGCAGACGGCTTGATCCAGGTGGCGACCCAGCGTGCCTCGCTGAGCGAGGTGCTGCCTCGGATGAGCCTGTCCTCTGTCGTGGCCATCCCGGGCGTGCCGCAGCCGGCGCAGTTGAACCAGTTGGGGGTTGTCGTGAAGCAAGCGGCGCAGGGCAGTAGTGTGAATTGGCCGCAAACGGGATTCACGCTGTCGAGCGTCGCCCCGAAACAGCCCCAAATGCCATTGTTGAACGTGTCAGCACGGCAGCTTGGCGTAATCGATTCCAGCCAACTCGCCCTGAGCAAGGAGGTCACCGCGATAAAGGGTGACTGGGGCTATATGAGCGCCCCGAAAAGCGTCGCCGTCGCTGCTGGGATCGAGGGCAAGCCGAATTTCCAGGTTCTGCTAGGCGTGACCAATATGCAGATTTCGGCCTGCCGTTTTGACATTATCGGTGATAGCAGCCATAAAGATCTTGCTGGCACGATAGGCGGTGTCGACAACCCGTTGGTCTATTTGAACCCAAAGAATGTCGCGCCGGGAAAATACACCATCGTCTTCATTGCCTATCTTGGCAACAAACAAGATGGCTGCGCAAATACGGACTGGATCGAAGCCCCGCAACTGTCGATCGATATCGTCGTCACCAGTGGCAGCGAGCAGTTCAGTCAGGCCGAGTCGGCTTTTTCGTTTGCGGGCAACGTAAATATTGAAAACACACTCGCATTCCAGTTCGATCCTACCCTGAAACTTGATCTTAATTTGCCGGGCAACGCGAGCGTCGGACTCGATGCCATCGTCAACATCAGCCAAACGCTGCACGTGACCGCATCAGGCGAAGGTAAATTAAATCCGCAGTCTCGGACGCTTATCGGGCCCAGGAATTTCACCAAGATATTCTTGGTGAGCGGCGTGCCCGTTGTGCTCAACGGTACGTTCAGGCTTGATTTTGAGATCAGCGGCACGGCTTCCGGCGTGATTAACGCTACCGAGCAGATAAGCATGGGCTATTCCAAGCTCTCTTATACCCTGACCTATGACGAAAATAATCCACAAAAATGGACGATTTCCTCGCAAAGAGAGCCGACTTTCAAGCTCAGCCTGCAAGGCGAAGGCGATGCGGAAGCCAATTTAGAAATCGCGCTGGTGCCGCAACTGCAAGTCGAGGTGTATGGGCTATCGATGATGGGTGTGGCACTTCGGCCAACGCTGAGTGCCTCCGCGGGCTTGCATGCCACCGCGATGGCAATCCAGGATCCCAAGGGAGTGACTAGCGACGCGGACATGTGGTTGACGAAGGCGGAGTTGCAGGGTGGGCTTGATGCTTACGGCTACGCAGATCTCCGCGCCTGGTCCCATGTCTTCAAAACCTTTCCGGAAGGTGCAGTCGCTGATAAATATGAGACTTACAAGTCGATGTCAATCATTGACCAAACTACCATTCTTCGCCTGCCGGAAATGACGGAGCCGGAAATCCTGTGGGGCGACACGCATCCAAAGGACTCGCGCGCCATCCATATCCGGGCCAAGGTGCAGGACTTTGCTTCGCCCTTTAGTTCTTTGTTTGGGCCACCATCCTTCCTGCCCTTCGCTGCCTGGAAGGCACCCAAGGTGATTGCGGGAAACGACGTGGGCTATCGTTGGATAGATCCGCCGGACGGTGGCAGCGGCGAGCGCAATGCCAATGGCCAACATACGAAGGACTACTGGCTCGTCATTGACAAGCCCGGCGTCTACCGCGCGCGCTTTGCTGCTAACAGCGTCATGGGGAACTGGGCACGCCAGGTGGCGCCCGACGTCACCTTGGACATGAGCGACGCCAACAAGGATGGCGTTCCGGACCGTTGGGCCAGCAAGTACAGCAGCAACAACCTGGCCATCTGGCAGGCGGGCGGCGATCCTGCGACCTGGAAGGGACCGAACCAGGCGCCGGCGGCCAGTTTTACCGCCACCGTGAGTGGCTTGACGGTCAACTTCGATGCCTCGGCATCGCGCGACAGCGACGGCAGTATTGCAAGTTACGAATGGGCTTTTGGCGATGGCGGCAGGGCCAGTGGCAAAACCGTCAGTCGTACCTATGCGAAGGGTGGCACTTATTCAGTCAGGCTGGTCGTCACCGATGACAAAGGTGCTTCCAGTGGCAGCAGCCAAGCGATGGTGGTTGGCGCTGCGGGATCACCTACAGTGTCGGCGCTCAGTCCGGGCATGCTGGTAGCCAATGGTGAGAACCAAACCCTGACCATCAATGGGGCCGGCTTTGTGGCTGGCAGCAAGGTGATGTTCCGATGGGGCGTGGGAAACGGTGCGGGAATATGGACCGAATCCAATGCCGCGCCGACCGTGGATTCTGCGAATCAAATTCGGATACCGATGAATCCCGGCAAAGTCACCGACACCATCTACGTGCAGATCTGCAATGGCGCCAGCTGTTCACGTGATGTCGCGAGTGTTCGGGTCATGGTGATGCCGGTCATGACCTCATTAACACCCGGTTCCATGGTTGCCAATGGCGTGCGCCAGGACTTATTGATCAGTGGGAGCGGATTTACCAGTGGAATCACTGGCGTACAGTTCCGTTATGGGACCGGCAGCGCAGCCGGCGCCTGGGGCGATCCGCGCGACGCGACCGTTAGCATCGTCTCGCCTACGCAGATTCGAGTTGCGATGAATCCTGGGTTTGCGGCCGACAACATTGATGTTCGTGTCTGCAATGCCAGCCTCTGCACCGATAGCGTTTCCAGACTTGCGATGACACAACTGCTGCCTATGCTGTCCTCACTGAGCCCCGACAGCATGGTGGCAAATAACACGCGCCAGACCTTGACCATTTCAGGTAATGGATTTGCGAAAGGTCTTAGTGGGGTGCAGTTCCGCTATGGCAGCGGCAGCGGCGCCGGCAACTGGGGCGATCCACGCGACGCGACCGTTGTCAGCATCTCGTCGAACCAAATTCAGGTTTCAATGAATCCCGGCTTGGTCGCTGACAAAATAGACGTGCGTGTTTGCAACTTCAATCTATGCACTAGCGGCAGCGATTCATTGCGGGTGAGCGCTGTGCCCCCGGCGGTCAACTCGGTGAGTCCCGGCTCGATGAATGCCAACGGTGTTCGGCAGAATCTGGATATTTCCGGCGCTGGCTTTGTCAGCGGGATCAGTTATGTCCAATTCAAATGGGGCGTTGGCAGCGGCGCGAACAGCTGGAATACGTCCGGTAGCGCCGCCGTCGTGGATTCTCCAACGCTGATGCATGTTTCAATTAATCCAGGCAGCGTATCGGACATCATTTATGTTCGAGTGTGCAATGCCACCAATTCATGCTCAAGCGGCTCGACATATGTGCAGGTGACCCATTGAATAACAGGCGCCCACCGCCGTCGTATGAATGGGCGGCGAGTTTGACGAACGGTGCAGGTATATTTTTGGGGTGCTGGGGCGTTTCGAACGCCGGTGGGCACTTCTCGAAACCTTCTCACATCGGTCACTCCAGGTGATCCGACCCCTGTCGTTCAATCGCCCGACCCAGAAGCCCCGAGCCATGGCGCCGCTACCACGCCGGGCAGCCGGCCAGCTTTCACGGCCAGTTCGCGCACGAACTGTTAATCCGTAGGTCCCTGGTTCGAGCCCAGGTCGAGGAGCCAAACAAGAAGCCCCCAGCATCGCAAGACGCTGGGGGCTTTGTCTTTGGGCGCTCACTGCTTGAGCTTGAAGAGCCGGATCGCCGCCTCGAGCTGGCCGGCCTGTTCCTGCAGCGCCTTGGCATCGGCGGCGGCCTGCTCGACCATGCTGGCGTTCTGCTGCGTGGCCGTGTTCATGTCGTCGACGGTGGCATTCACCCGCTCGATGCCCATCATCTGCTGGCCGCTGGCGGCCGCGATCGCCTGCATGATCTCGGTGACATGCTTGATGCTGGCCACGATCTCCGTCATGGTGGCACCGGCCTGCTGCACCAGCTCGCTGCCGGTCTGCACCCGCCCGACCGAGTCGTCGATCAGCGCCTTGATCTCGCGGGCCGCGCCCGATGAGCGCTGCGCCAGGCTGCGCACCTCGGAGGCCACCACCGCGAAGCCGCGGCCATGCTCGCCGGCGCGCGCCGCCTCCACGGCGGCATTCAGCGCCAGGATATTGGTCTGGAAGGCGATGCCATCGATCACGCCAATGATGTCGACGATGCGCTTGGATGAGCTGTCGATCGACTGCATCGTGCTGACCACCTGCGACACCACACCGCCGCCCTTGACCGCCACCTCCGCGGCCGTCTGCGCCAGCTGGTTGGCACGCTGCGCATCTTCGGTATTCCGATGCACCATCGCCGTCAGTTCGTGCATGGACTGGGCGGTGCGGCCCAGGCTGCCCACCTGCTGCTCGGTGCGGGCCGAGAGATCGGCGTTGCGGTCCGAGCTCTGCTGGGCGGCCGCATAGATCTCGTCGGTGGCATGGCGCACGCGCGAGACGATGTCGGTCAGGCTGTCGCTCATGTCCCTCAGCGAGCGCTGCAGATCGCCCACCTCGTTGCTGGAGGTGAGCTGCACCTGCTGGGTCAGGTCGCCGGTGGCGATCTCGCGCGCCGCCGCAATGCCCAGGCTCAGCGGCGTGGTGACGACGCGGCGTATGAAGGGGTAGATCAGCGCCAGCACCGGGATGCTGGTCAGCAGCGCCGCCAGCACCGACATCGCGCGCTGGTGCGCCAGGCCTTCGTTGACCCGGTCGAGCGAGACCTTCATGCTCACCGCGCCCAGCACCGTGCCCTCGGCGGCCTGGTGGCAGACGGTGCAGTCCTTGCCCAGATAGTTCTTGGCCGCCAGCGCGGGCCGCACCGCGCGCAGGTACTCGCCCTTGGCGTCGTTCTCCACCCAGACCTGGGCGCGGCCGGTGCGCAGCACCTCGGCTTCGCGCGCATCGGGCGCCACCGCCTCGTTGCCTGTGCCCGGGCCGAACAGCTTGGTCACGGCCTCGGCGCGCAGCACATGCACATCGCGGATGGTGCCGAGCTGCTTGATCTGGTCCAGCAGCACCTCGCGCTGGGCGATCGTGCCGGTCACCATCATGCCGGTCAGTCCGGCCATGGTGGCGTCGTGCATGCTGAGCGAGAAATCCTGCGCCTGCTCCAGCGCCGCCTGGCGCGAGGTATAGGCCTGCCAGATGATCACGCCGGACCAGACGACGAGCAGGGCCACGGCGATCGTGGCAATGAGTTGGATCCAGATTCTCGGCTTCACCATGGCTAGGTCTGTGTGGGTGGCTGCAGGGGTGAAGGCCATGCTAGCGCCGCGCGGGCACGCCGGCCGGGGCGCACGCGCACAGTTCCAGAGCTAGATCAAGATCAAGTCAATGAGCCCGGCCCGCCATGGGACAATCCGGCGCTTTACGGAGATTGCCGGGCAGACCCTTGCCACGGCAACAGCGCGATGACCAGCCTGCCCAACTGCCCCCAGTGCCACTCGGAACTCACCTACGAGGACGGCACCCAGTTCATCTGCCCGGAATGCGGCCATGAGTGGTCCAAGCAGGCCGCCGAGCCGGCGGCCGACGAGGTGCGCGTGGTGCGCGACGCCAATGGCAGCGAGTTGAAGGACGGCGACACCGTCACCGTCATCAAGGACCTGAAGATCAAGGGCTCGTCGCTGGTGGTGAAGGTCGGCACCAAGGTCAAGAACATCCGCCTCACCGAGGGCGACCACGACATCGACTGCAAGATCGATGGCATCGGTGCGATGGGCCTGAAGTCGGAGTTCGTCAAGAAGGCCTGAGCGCCCTGGCGTGCATCACTGCACGTCGTAGAGGCGGCCGCTGAGGGTCTGCGTGCACAGGCCCGTGTAGGAGTAGCTGCCGCGCACGATGCGGCCGAACACCACGTCGCCGGCATCGGCCGTCACCGAGACCATGGCGCCGCCGCGATATTGGCCACCGCCCAGATCGGTGGCCGGGCCGGCCACCGTGGTGTACTCGCCGGCGTAGTTGGCCAGCGGCGCCACCGCCACCTGCAACATGAAGGGCGTGGCGCCCGTCATGCCGCAGTGCAGGCTGACATGCTCGACGACCAGGCGCTTGCCGGGCGGCACGGTGTAGTTGCCGGTGCCCATGAAGTCGCCGGCCACGGCGCCGGCCTGCAGCGTCGAGTTGCCCTTGAGCCGCCAGGTCTGCCAGGACACATCGCGCACCGGCACGGCCTGCTGCACGGTGTTGACGATCTGTGTCTGCGTGGCCGCACCGGCAAAAGCGCTGGTGCTGCAGAAGACGGCCAGCAGGGCCGCTGCGCTGGAAAGAGCGAGTTTCATGGGGAATCCTTTGATCCGTGGTTGAGTTGACTCGAATGCCTCCTTGGCATCGATGACGTCATCGTCGGATCGCCGGGTTTCATGCGCGTTTCGGCGCGGCGCCCGCGCCGTTTCATTTGTTGGGCCGTTCAGCCCGGCCGCCCCTTGGCCCGGTACATGGCCTGGTCGGCAGCGGCAATCAGCTCGGTGGCGCCCTCGCCATCCTCGGGATAGCGGCTGATGCCGATGCTGGCGCCCGAGGGCAGCTCGGCGCCGCCGTAGTGCACCGGCAGCGACAGCGCCTCGCGCACCTTCTGCGCCACCGTCTCGACGGCGTCGCTGGCCTCGATCTGGTCCAGCAGGATGATGAACTCGTCCCCGCCCATGCGGGCCACCGTATCCACCTCGCGCACCAGTTGGCGCAGCCGCTGCGCCAGCGTGCACAGCACCGCATCGCCGGCGGCATGGCCCAGCCGGTCGTTGATGTGCTTGAAGTTGTTCAGGTCGATGAAGAGCAGCGCCAGCCGGCCCTGATTGCGCTTGGCATGCGCCAGCGCATGGTCGAGCCGGTCCAGGAAGACGCGCCGGTTGTGCAGGCCGGTGAGGCTGTCGTGGCTGGCCAGGCGATCCAGCTCCTGCTGCTTCTGCTCCAGCTTGGCGAACTGGGCGCGGATCTGCTGCTGCATGTCGGCCACGCTGCGTGCCAGCAGGCCGATCTCGTCGCGGCGCGCGGTGGGCAGGCCGCCCTCCTCGCGCTCGCCGGCGGCAAAGCGCCGCACCGCCAGCACGATCTGCCCGAGCGGCCGGCTCAGCGCGCGCGCCAGCATCGCCGCCAGCAGCACCGCCAGCGCGCTGAAGCCGAGCACGATGCGCATGCTGACCTCGCCAAGCCGCGCGCTTTCCAGCAGCACCGCCTCCACCGGCTGGGCCAGGCCGAGCACGAAGTCCTCCTCCTGCCGCAGCTCGGAGGCGGGCTGGCGCACAAACGCGGCCACCACCGCACCCTGCCCCGGCGGCGCCACCGTCGTCACCAGATGATCGCCGCGCCCCGGCGCCCCCGCCACCAGGGCGGCGGTGGCCGGGAAGCTGTCCTGCATGCGCGCGCTCTGGCCGCGATCGAAGGCAAAGGCCTGCCGGCTGTCCGGGTGGATCAGAAAATCGCCCGCGCCATTGCTCAGGTAGAGCTGCAGGCCGGCCGGCAGATCGCCCGCCAGCTGGGCGAACAGGCCGTTCAGGTCGACGTTGATCACCACCAGCCCACGCACCTGGCCCTGGGCATCGCGCACCGGCGCAGCCACCTGCAGCGCCGGCTTGTCGAGGCCGGCATGGGCGCCGATCTCATGATTGATGGCGGCGCTGGAGACGTAGACGGCGCCGGGCGGTAGCCCCAGCGTCTCGTACACATAGGGGTAATGGCCCTTCTCCTGCAGGTCCACGCCGCGCACGCGCACCAGGCCACGCTCGTCGCGGTCCACGCGGATGCGCTCCAGGCCGTGGCCGGCGAGGTCGATCAAGCGCATCTGGAAGTACTCGGGATGGGTGGCCAGCACGCGCTCGAACAGCAGCGCCGCGTTGTCCTCCTCGGCGCTCTGCGCGCCGGGGCTGGCACGCAGCAGCAGGCGCGCCGCCTGCGGGTGCTCGGCCACCATGCGCACATCATTGGCGATGTCGTCCAGCACGATCACCAGCTGGCGCGCCAGCACGCGCGTGGCGGTGAGCAGGCGCTCCTCGGCCCCCGCCACCAGCATGCTGCGGCTGGTGGCATAGCCGTAATAGCCGGTCAGCCCGGCCGCCAGCACGCCCACCAGCGCCACCGCCAGCCCCAGGCGCCAGGCAATGCCCAGTTTCATCGCCTTCATGGCGCCAGCACCTTGGCGGCACGGTCGCCCGAACGGATGCGCTGCCACAGCGCCTCGCGCCGCGCGGCATCCTCCACCGGTTCCAGCCACAGCGGAGCCTGCTCGGGCTGGCGCGGCAGCGCTTCGCTGATGGTGTTGGCCAGGCCCTGGCGCGTCACCAGCAGCTCGCTGGCCTTGGCCGCCAGCAGGGTGTCGATCCAAACATGGGCCAGCTTGCGGTCGCGCGCGCCGCGCGTGATGGCCCAGCAGTCCAGCCAGGCCAGCGCACCCTCGCGCGGCATCACATAGCCGATGTCCATGCCGGCGGCCTTCAGCAACTGCACCTGCTGCATGCCGTAGTTGGCGTGCATCAGGGCCGCGCCATGGCGCTGGAACAGGCGCACCGACTCCTCCGGCTGGCTGTAGAAACCCAGCACATTGCGGCGCAGCTCGATCAGCTTGTCCACCGCGCGCGGCCATTGCGCGCTGGCCAGGCGAAAGGGCGAGCCGCTGCCCAGGGCCTGCGCCGCCAGCGAGAAGTTGTGCGTGCCACCGTCATAGGCCAGCACCTTGCCGCGCAGGCGCGGGTCCCACAGCGCGCTGATCGAGCTGGGCGGCACCGGCAGCTGGCGCTTGTCGTAGATCAGCCCCATCTCTGCATAGGTGTAGGGGATGGCAAAGGTCTGCGCCCGGCCATCGCGGCGATGCACCAGGCCCGGGATGGCGGCGAGATCGCGAAAGCGCGGCAGCTGCTTGCGGGTGTTGGCGATCAGGCCCACGTCGACGGGCTGCACCAGGCCGGCCTGGATATAGCGCTGCAGCTCGGCGGTGTTGACGGCGAACACATCGAAATCGGCGCCGCCGCGGGCGTTGATCCGGTGCCACAGGGCCTCGTCCGAGCCGACGATGGTCAGCTCCACCTTGGCGCCACTGCGCTGCTCGAACTCGCGCAGCACCTCGGCCTCGGCATAGCCGGGCCAGGCCAGCACCCGCAGCGTGCCGGCCGCCCGCGCCGGCGCGAAGAAAACAATCAACGCCATCAGCAGGCCCAGACCCAGCAGCCGGCGCGCCAAGCCCGGGGCCCATCGCCGCGTTGCCGCGTGCTCGCATGCAGCCAAGGTCAACAAGTGTTTGTCCTGCTCTGTCCCAACCGGTTCAGTGTATGCCGGGACGCAGGCACGCCGCAGCGCCAGCTAGGCCCCGAAGAAGCAGACCCGGTTCCCACCGGCGGCCTTGGCCTGGTACATGGCGGCATCGGCTTGCTTGATCAACTCATCCTGCTGGGTTTCGTGATCTCGAAACATGACCACGCCGATGCTGACGCTGCCCACGTGTTCAAGCATCGAGGGCACACCGCCCTCCTCGCGCTGCTCCCTGAGTCGAAACGGCTCCGCCAAGGCGTGCCGGATCTTCTGTGCAATCGCCTCGGCCTGGGCGGTGGACGCGGTGGCCTCCTCGCCCAGTTCGCCGACCATCACGACGAACTCGTCGCCGCCTATGCGCGCCACCGTATCGACCTCGCGCACGCAGGCGAGCAGACGCCGCGCCGCATCGACCAGCAGCAGGTCGCCCACGGCATGCCCATAGCGGTCGTTGAGCGGCTTGAAATGGTCCAGATCCAGGTACATCAGGGCGCCATAGCAGGCGCTGCGTTTGCTTGCCGCCATCGCCTGGCTCAGACGGTCGTGCAGCAGGCGGCGGTTGGGCAACTGGGTCAGGGCATCCCGGAAGGCCATCTGGCGCACCTGCTCCTCCATCTCGCGGCGCTCGGCGACCTCCGCTTCGAGCTGGCGCGTGGAGGCCTGGATATGGTCGGCCATGCCGTTGAAGGCCTGCGCGACGCGCGCGATTTCGCCCGGCCCGGCGCTCGCGGCGCGGGCACCGAAATCACCGTCATGCACCCGCCGTGCCGCCTGCTCCAGCTGCGTGATCGGCCGGATGATGCGATGCGCCAGCCAGGCGGCCAGCACCGCCAGCAGGCCCATCACCGTCAACGCGGCCAACATGCTGAGCATGGCGCGCTGCTTGGCGGCCAGATAGACGGCCGACGCCGGCACACCCACAAAGGCGATCCAGCCGGTGTCGGGCATGGGCACGACCGAGAAGTAGCGCACCACGCCGTCGATGGCCAAGCTCTCGAACTCGCCATCGCGCACCGCCACGATGCGGCGCGCCGCCTCCGCGTTGGGCTTGCTGCCGATCACGCCCTCGGGGTCCAGATTGCGCCAGATCATGGTGCCGTCGGCGGCAAAGAAGCCATAGCGGCTGTCCGGCGGCAGGCCGGCGTCAGGAATATGGGGGTCCAGCACCGACAGATCGAGCGGTAGATAGATCGCACCCACCACCTCCTGCTGCTCGTTGCGTATCGGCGCGCCGATCACCGAGACCCACTTTCCGGTGATGAGCCCCCGATGGGGCAGCCCCACCAGGGCGCGCGGCTCGCGCAAAAAGGCCTGGAACCAGGGGGTCGCGGCAATATTGCGCCCGCGTCCATTGGGCAGCGGCACCGCCGAACAGACCACCTCGCCGTCGAGCCGGGCATAGGCCACATTGGCATAGGCTGGGTTCATGGTGAGAAAGTCCTGCAGCGCGGGATCGCAATGCTCGCCATCCACGAGCTTGACGAGCGGCCGCGCCGCGAGCCGATGCAGACTGTTGTGGGCGCTCGCCACCGTGGCGCCGGTGTTCCGGATCATGGTGTACGCGAGCGTGCGAAGCGACGACTTCGTATGCGCAATCGTCGCCTGCATGTCCAGATAGATGCCCGCCGCCACCAGGGCGCACAGCGGCACCGACATGGCCAGCACCAGCAGCAGGAGCTGCGTTCGGATCGACGTTGACCTCATCGGATCGAATGCCTTTGCACCGGGTGGCAGACGCTGCAGATTATGGGGTGCGGATGGGTGCATCCGTTATGTAGTGCGTTATATTGCGCTCACCATGCCCAAGCATCCCACCGCAACCCTGCTGCTGAGCTTGCTGACCTTGCTGGGTCTCGGCGGGCCCTCCGCCCGCGCCGCCGATCTCACCGTCTCGGCCGCCTCCAGCCTGAGCAATGCCTTCCGCGAACTGGCGCCTGCCTTCGAGGCCAAGCATCCCGGCACCCGGTTGCTGCTGAACTTCGCCGCCTCGGACGCCTTGCTGGCGCAGATCGCCAAGGGCGCGCCGGTGGACGTGTTCGCCGCGGCCGACCAGGAGAGCATGGACCGCGCCGAGGCCCAGGGCCTGCTGGCCAAGGGCAGCCGCCGCAACTTCGCCGCCAACCGCCTGGTGCTGGTGACCCCGGCGCAGGGCGGCCTGGCGCTGGCGGCGCTGGCCGATCTGCGCCAGCCGGCGGTGCGGCGCATCGCGCTGGGCAAACCGGAGGGCGTGCCGGCGGGGCGTTATGCCAGGGCGGCGCTGCAGGCGGCGCAGCTCTGGGAGGCGCTCGAGCCCAAGGCCGTCTATGCGCAGAATGTGCGCCAGGCCCTGGACTATGTGGCGCGCGGCGAGGTCGAGGCCGGCCTGGTCTATGCCAGCGACGCGCTCGCGCAGAAGGACAAGGTCCAGGCCCGCTTCAGCGTCGCCACCGCCACGCCGATCAGCTACCCGGCCGCCATCACCACGGTCGGCGCCGGCAGCGCCAACGCCGAGGCGGCCGGCCAGTTCCTCGCCTACCTGCTCTCGCCCGCCGCCCAGGCGGTGCTGGCGCGGCACGGCTTCCTGACGCCATGAATCCGGAGGCCTGGGTCGCGCTGGCGCTCTCGCTGAAGGTGGCGGCTTGGGCTACGGCCATCAATCTGCTGCTGGGCACGGCGATGGGCTTTGCGCTGGCGCGCTGGCGCTTCCCCGGCCGCGAGCTGCTGGACGCCCTGCTCACCCTGCCGATGGTGCTGCCGCCCACGGTGCTGGGCTACTACCTGCTGGTGCTGCTGGGCAAGCGCGGCTGGCTGGGCGGCTGGCTGCATGAGCAGCTGGGCATCACGCTGATCTTCAGCTGGCAGGGTGCGGTCGTCGCGGCCAGCGTGGTGGCCTTTCCGCTGGTGCTGAAATCGGCGCGCGCCGCCTTCGAGAACGTCGACCCGCAGCTGGAGCGCGCCGCGCGCGTGCTGGGCTTGAGCGAGGCCGCGGTGTTCATGCGCGTGAGCCTGCCGATGGCCTGGCGCGGCATCCTGGCCGGCGTGCTGCTGGCCTTTGCGCGCGCACTCGGGGAGTTCGGCGCCACCCTGATGGTGGCGGGCAGCATCCCGGGGCAGACGCAGACGCTCTCGATCGCGGTCTACGAGGCGGTGCAGGCGGGCCAGGACGCCAGCGCCAACACCCTGGTGCTGATCACCTCGCTGAGCTGCATCGCGGTGCTGCTGAGCGCGCGCTGGCTGGCGCCGCAGCGGAGCGCCGCATGAGTGACGGCGCCAACAACTTCGACGTGCAGATCCAGCGGCACGTGCAGGGCGCGGGGCGCAGCTTCATGCTCGACGTCAGCTTCCAGACCGCTGCCCGGCAAACCGTCATCTACGGCCCCTCCGGCGCCGGCAAGAGCCTCAGCCTGCAGGCCATCGCCGGCCTGCTGCAACCCGACCGCGGTCATATCCGCTTCCAGGGCCAGACCCTGTTCGACAGCCAGGCGGGCATCGCGCTGGCGGCACGCCGGCGCGGCTTTGGCTACCTGTTCCAGGACTATGCCCTGTTCCCGCACCTGAACCTGCGTCAGAACGTCGCCTTCGGCCTGCAGCGCGGCCTGTTCAACCCCGGGGCCCGCCGGACCCATCCGGAGGTGGAGCACTGGCTGCGGCGCTTCGAGCTCAGCGAGCTGGCCGGCCTGCATCCGCACCAGCTCTCGGGCGGGCAGCGCCAACGCACCGCGCTGGCGCGCGCGCTGGTGAGCCGGCCGCGCGCCCTGCTGCTGGACGAGCCCTTCGCCGCCCTGGACCCCGAGTTGCGCGAGCGCATGCGCGAGGAGCTGCAGGGCCTGCTGCAGGAGCTGCAGCTCCCGATGCTGATGATCACCCACGATCCCGAGGACCTGGAGCGCTTTGGACAAGCGCGCCTGGAGCTGCGCCATGGCCGCATCACGCAAACCCGCTAAGCCGGGCAAGCCGGCGCCGCGCGCCGCCGCGCCGCTGCAGTTGCAGGCCGGCCTGCACCTGAGCCAGGCCGGCCAGGCCCTGGCCAGCCCGCGCCAACTGGCCCTGCTGGCCGAGATCGACAAGCTGGGCTCGCTGACCCGAGCCGCCAAGGCCGCCGGCTACAGCTACAAGGGCGCCTGGAACGCGATCGAGCAGATGAACAACCTGGCCGGCGAGCCGCTGCTGGAGCGCCGGCCGGGCGGCAAGGGTGGCGGCTACACCCGCCTGACCGCGCGCGGCGCCCAGCTGCTGCGCAACCTGGGCCTGATCCAGCAGGAGCATGAGCGCTTCGTGGCGCGGCTGAACAGCCAGTCGCAGGGCCTGGCGGAGGACTATGCGCTGGCCGGCAGCATCGCGCTGCGCACCAGCGCGCGCAACCAGTTCGCCGGCACCGTCAGCGCGATCCGCGGCGGCGCGGTGAACGACGAGATCGAGCTCGCCATCATCGGCGGCCAGACCATCGTGGCGACGGTCACGCGCGCCAGCCGCGAGGAGCTGGGCCTGACGCTGGGCAGCAAGGCCTTTGCCCTCATCAAGGCGGCGTCGGTGCTGCTGATGACCGGCCCGGCGGCGGCGCTGCGCCTGTCGGCGCGCAACCAGCTGCAGGGTCAGGTCTTGCGCGTGAACGCGGGCGCGGTCAACTGCGAGGTGCTGCTGGCCCTGCCGGGCGGCGGCACGGTAGCCGCCATCGTCACCCAGACCAGCGCCGAGACCCTGGGGCTGGCGGTGGGCACGCCCGCCACCGCGCTGTTCAAGGCCTCCAGCGTGATCCTGGCGGTGGCGGCCTGAGGCCGGCTCAGGCGGCGCGCTGCGGAATCGCCAGCCCGCGCCGCACCGCCGGGCGATCCAGAAAGGCGCGCAGCGCGCGCAGCACTTGCGGAAAGTCCGCGATGCCCACCAGCTCGCCGGCGCCGTAGAACTCGATCAGGTTGTTGACCCAGGGGAAGATGGCGATGTCGGCGATGCTGTAGGCCTCGCCCATCACCCAGTCGCGCCCCTGCAGGCGTTGCTCCAGCACGCCCAGCAGGCGGCGCGACTCGGCCAGGTAGCGGTCGCGCGGGCGCTTGTCCTCGAAGTCCTTGCCGGCGAACTTGTGGAAGAAGCCCACCTGGCCGAACATCGGCCCGACGCCGGCCATCTGGAACATCAGCCACTGGATGGTCTCGTAGCGCTGCGCCGCGTCGGCGGGCAGCAGCCGGCCGGTCTTCTCGGCCAGGTAGAGCAGGATGGCGCCGGACTCGAACAACGCCAGCGGCCGCCCGCCCGGGCCATCGGGATCGATGATGGCGGGGATCTTGTTGTTGGGATTCAGGCTGAGGAATTCGGGCGTGAGCTGGTCGTTGCTGGCAAAGCTGACCAGATGCGGCTCGTAGGCCAGGCCGGTTTCTTCCAGAAAGATCGAGACCTTCACGCCATTGGGCGTGGGCAGCGAGTAGAGCTGCAGGCGCTCGGGATGGCGGGCGGGCCAGCGGCGCGAAATCGGGTGGTCGCTCAGATTGCTCATCGGGGGTCGGGTGTTGCGTGGGGTTGGCCATCATGCCGAGCCGCCCGAGACCTTGCCGCGGCAAGGTTGCTGGCCGTGATGTAGCACACGCTTTCGCGCGGCACGGGCG